>CAZPQP010000011.1:3808-21590 GCA_964588635.1 uncultured Bifidobacterium sp. | reverse complement strand
TGCGACATCGGCTCGCACCTCTACTCGTTCTCGTTCAAGCGCAACCACGAGTGGACGAAGACGTACGCCGGGCACGAGGAGATCCTCGAGTACCTCAAGGCGTGCATGCGCGAGGAGGACCTCTACGCCCAGACGCGCCTGAGCACGCCGATCGAGAGCGCCGCCTACGACGACGCGTCGAGCACGTGGACGCTCACCACCGGAGACGGCGAGCAGATCGAGACCGACGTCGTGATCTTCGGCTGCGGCCAGCTGAACGAGCCGGTCCGTCCCGACATCCCGGGCCTCGACGACTTCCAGGGCCGCATGTTCCACTCGGCCCGCTGGGACCACGACTACGACCTGAACGGCAAGCGCGTCGCCGTGATCGGCAACGGTGCGAGCGCCGCGCAGTTCGTCCCGGAGGTCGCCAAGGAGGCCGCGCACCTGACGGTCTGCCAGCGGTCGAACTCGTGGATCGTGCCGCGCCGCGACTTCCCGTACAGCGAGACGCAGAAGCGCCGCTTCCGGCGGATCCCCGGCGTCGAGAGCCTGCATCGGCTCGGCATCTTCTGGTTCAACGAGCAGGGCTTCCTCGCCTTCCGCCCCGGCCAGAAGTGGTGGGGCCTGATCCAGGGCTCCGACAAGGCGAAGGAGTGGCAGGACATCGCGCTGCGCCACCTCGAGAAGCAGGTGCCGGATCCGGAGCTGCGCGCCCGGCTGACGCCCGACTACGGCATCGGCTGCAAGCGCGTGCTGCTGTCGAATGACTGGTACCCCACGCTGCAGCGCGAGAACGTGGACCTCGTGACCGACCGCATCACGCGCATCACGCCCGACTCGATCGAGACGGAGGCCGGCACGGTCGGCCCGCTCGACGCGATCATCCTCGGCACCGGCTTCGACTCGACGAAGTTCATGTCGACCGTGAGGATCACCGGTGCCGACGGCGTCGACCTGGCGACCGCCTGGGCCGATGGCCCCCAGGCGCACCTCGGCATCACCGTCGCGGGCTTCCCGAACCTGTTCATGCTCTACGGCCCGAACACGAACCTCGGTCACGGCACGATCATCTTCATGATCGAGTGCCAGATCCGCTACATCCGCAAGTGCATCCAGAAGATGCGGCGCGACCACCTGAAGGTGCTGACCGTCGACCCGCGGGCGCAGGCGCGCTTCAACGCGCGACTGCAGGAGGATCTCGCGAAGTCGGTGTGGGCCAGCGGCTGTGCGTCCTGGTACGTCACGAGCGACGGCAAGGTCCTCAACAACTGGTCGAGCTTCATGCTCGGCTACTGGAAGCACACGCTGCGTCCGAACTTCGACGAGTTCATCACGGCCTAGCCGAGGCGGTACGGTTCCCCCATGAACCGACGCACGGTCATCTCCGGCGGACCGATCCTGACGATGGCGTCCGTGATGCGCGCCGAGGCCGTGGCGGTGCTCGACGAGCGCATCCTCCACGTCGGCTCGCTCGAGGAGTGCCGCGACGCGGCCGGCCGTGACGCGACCGAGTTCGATCTCGGCGGTCGCACGCTGCTGCCGGGCTTCGTCGACGCCCATACGCATCCGCTGATGCTCGGCCAGTGCGCGGCGTGGGTCGATTGCGCGCCGCCCGAGGTGACGAGCATCGACGCGCTCGTCGCGCAGCTCGGCCGTCGCCGCGACAGCCTGCCGCCGACGGCGGACGTCTGGGGCTTCGGCGTCCATCTCGTCGATCTCGCCGAGGGGCGCAATCCGACCGCGGCCGATCTCGACCGTGTCGCCACCGACCGCGTCGTCGCGGTGATGCACCGCTCCGGTCACGGCGTGATGGTCAACAGCCACTGCCTGCGGGTCAACGGCATCACCAAGGACCTGAAGGACCCGCCGGGCGGGTGGATCGAGCGCGACGAGCAGGGCCATCCGACCGGCGCCCTCTGGGACGCGTCGATCGACCTGATCACCGGGCCCGAGGGCGTGAAGACCCGCGACCACGGCCCCAACATCCATATCCCCGATGCGCCCGAGCGTCTCGTCGATCTGCTCTGCAACGCGCAGACGATGCTGCTGCGCTCCGGCGTGACGTCGGTGACCGACTGCCAGGTCACGCGCCGGGAGATGGAGACGTACCTGTCCGCCCGCGACGATGGGCGGCTGCAGCTGCGCGTCTCGATGCTCACGCTCTCGACGCTGCTCGAGGCGCTCGTCGAGCTGGGGCTGCGGTCGCGGCTCGGCGACGACCACCTCGCCTTCGCCGGCCTGAAGCTCTACGCCGACGGCTCGCTGACGGGGCTGACGGCGTACTTCGAGAGCGGCTACCGATTTGATCCATGCCACCACGGCCAGCTCTACCACGAGCCCGCCGAGCTGCGGCGCCTGATCCGTCGCGCCCACCGCTTCGGCCTGCAGACGGGCACGCACGCGCAGGGCGACTCCGCGATCCAGATCGTGCTCGACGCGGTGACGGAGGCACTTGCCGACGTCGACCGCACCGACCACCGCCACCGCATCGAGCACTGCGGCATGCCGTCCGAGGAGCAGATCCCGGAGATCGCGCGGCTCGGGATCATCCCGGTCAACCAGCCGGCGCACCACTACCTGACGGGCGATGCGCTGCTCGACAAGGTCGGCGAGCGTGCGCACCGCTACAACCCGTACGGCGAGTTCGTCCGCGCGGGCATCGAGCCCGTGCTCTCATCCGACACCCCCGTCTCGGGCCCCGATCCGCTCGAGGCGATCTGGGCGGCGGTCACGCGCGCCACCCGCTACGGCAACGTGCTCGGCGACGAGGCTCAGCGCCTCACGGTCGAGCAGGCGCTGCGCGGCTACACGATCAACGGCGCGCGGGCCACGCGACGCGAGCACGCGGTCGGCTCGATCGAGCCCGGCAAGCTGGCCGACTTCGCGATCCTCACGGACGATCCCCTCACGGTCGCCATCGACGACCTGCGCGCAATCCGCGTCGAGGACACGTGGATCGACGGCGCGCCGGTGGCGTGGGACCGGCTCTAGGCGTTTCCGCTCCCACAGCCTGCCGCGGAGACGTCGGCGGCAAAACCCGGAGCAGTTCCACGGCCACCTGCTGAACACGATGCCGTCAGGTCGATGACGCTTGCGCTCCCCTCGACCGCAGGAGCCGACGATGTCCCCGCAGACGTCCCCTCAGCCCATCTCCCCGCCGACCCGCCGCTTCGCCATCGGCTTTCTGATCGGCCTGTGCATCGTGGCCGCCGTCCTCTGGATCGCCGCGGTCTGACGCATCTCCGTCACGGTGTGATGCGCACTGCTTGACGCGAGACGGTTCCCCGCGACAATGGCGGCACGGCGGCGTTTGCCGTGCCGTTGAGAGGGGAGCCCCGTGCGCATCGCAGTGCTGGACGACGAGCCGTTCTTCCGGCACCTGCTCGCCCGCTCGCTGGTCGGCGCCGCGGACATCCGCCAGGTCGACGAGTACGGCACGGCCGCCGACCTGATCGCGGCGCTGCCCGAGACGCGCCCCGACGCGGCCGTCCTCGATCTCGTCCTCGCCGAGGGGCAGCCGCTCGACAGCCCCACCGGGGGGATGGCCGCGGGCATCGCCGTGCGGGACCAGCTGCCGGACTGCGGCATCGTGATCCTCTCCAACCACGCCAGCGCCGACATCCTGGCGCGCATGCCCTCTGACCAGCTCGGCGGGTGGGCCTACCTGCTCAAGCGCCGCACCGACGACATCACCGACGTCGTGCGCGCGCTGCACGTGACACGGGCCGGCGACACGATGATCGACCCGACGATCATCGCCGAGTCGGCGCTGAGGGCGGACGTGCTCACGGACCTGACCGCGTACCAATTGCGGGTGCTGCAGCTGCTCGCCGGCGGCGCCAGCAACGACGCGATCGCGGTGGAGTCGGGCACGACGACCAAGTCCGTCGAACATGCGATCACGAGCATCCTCGATGCGCTGCAGATCAATGCACGCGACCGCACGACGAATGCGCGCGTGGTCGCCGCGACGGCCTACATCCGCCTGATCGGCTCGCTGCCGTGACGCTCGAGCGCACCCGCGCCACCGGCGCCATGCTGCTCGGCCGCCTGCCAGGTCGCTACGGCTTCGGCCCGATCCCCTGGATCGTGCCGCTGCTGTTCGCCCTCGCCGGCGCCCCGGTCTCCACGGAGGGCTCGCAGGAGGGCGCCTGGATCCAGACGCTCGCGGTCGCGAACGTCGCCGCGTGGCTCGCGCAGGGCGCCACGCTGCTCGTGGTGCGCCGCTGGGCGCTGCGGATTCCGCCGACGCCCCGCGGCGGACTCGCCGCCATCGCGGTCTTCATCGCGATCGGCGCCGTCGGCGGCGTCGTGCAGGCGCTGATGCTCAGCCGGACGAACCTCCCCGATCCGCCGCAGTTCATCGCCCCCGCGACGCTGATCCTGTTTGCCGCGCTCACGTGGGTGTGCACTGCGAGCATCGTGGCCATCGCGTTCTCGTGGCGCGACCAGCTGGCCGATTCGCTCCGTGCCTCGGAGCGGCACGCCGCGCAGACGCGATCCGCGCTCGGGCGCTCGGTGGCGCGCGAGACGCAGCGGCGGACAGTCGTCGCACGATTCCTGCGCTCGCGCACGATCCCGACGCTCGAGGCGATCGTCGGGGAATTCGGGGGCGCCACGCACGCAGCCGTCGATCGGCCGTCCGCCGATGCGATCGAGCGGCTGGCCCGGGACGAGATCCGCGGCGTGTCCCACCTGCTGCATCCGGTCGCCACGACGGTCGATCTCCCCACGGCGCTGGCGGCCGCCTGCCGCCCCTTCGGCGTGGTCCCCGACCTGCTGGACCTGCCCGCGGCGTTACCGGAGAAGGCGATCGACCGGAGCGTGCTCACGGCGACGGAACTGCTGCTGGAGCAGGACGGAACGGCGGATCGCCCACCACTCCGGGCGGCGGCCATCGACGCGCCGGAGGGTGCGGCCATCGTCATCAGCCACGGACGCAGCGTGCGCATCCCGATCGATCCCGCCTCCGACGGTGCGTCAGCCGACGCCGTCGTGCGGCAGCCCCGCTGGTATCAGGTCGCGCCCGCGCCGTACGGCATGCCCTGGATCGCGATCGCGCTGCTCAACGCCTTCAGCGTCCTCGTCGCCACCCTGGCTGCAGGGACCGGTCTCTGGCTGGCGGCCCTCGTGGATATGGCGATCATCACGGCCGGGACCTTCGGCATCGATCTGCTGCTCCGGGTCGGAGCCGTGCGGCGCATGTCCGCCCGTGCGCAGTGGGGGCTGATCGCCGCGACCGTGGCACTGCTCGGCGCGGTGGCCGGTGGCGTCTGGGGGGCTCTGATCGGCGGGGAGGCGCCGTCCCTGGCCGTGCTGGGGCTGGTCTGCGCGCTGAGCATGGGCCTGTTCCTTCCCGGCATCCGCGTGTGGACCGCGGAGATCCGCCGCCTGCGCGCCGGCATCGTGCTCGCGGATCTGGCCGTCGAGGCGGCGGCGATCCGCGTGCGGTTCGATGCCCTCGAGTCGGCCACCGCCGCCGCCGAGGCGCTCCACGCCACCGTCCAGAGCCAGCTGCTGGGCGTGGCCGGAGCGCTCGGCTCCGAGGTGCCCGACGACCTGCGATCCCTCGCCATCGCGAAGCTCGAGGAGGTCACGTTCGTCGTCCTGCCGGGAATCGCGAGCCGACTGGAGACCGATCTGCCGACGGACGAGACCATCCTCCTGGATGTCGCCTCCCTGACGGCACTCTGGCCGGAGGTGGAGATCAGCCTGCGCGTGCCGGACGCGCTGCCCGCACCGGCGCTCAGGGTCGTCAACTCGGTGATCGTCGAGGCGATCGGCAACGCGGTGCACCATGGCCGGGCAGCCGAGGTCGCCGTGACGGCGACGCTCTGGCCGGGCGCCGTTGCGATCACCGTCGAGGACGACGGCGTCGGCCTGACCCCACGGGCGCGGGACGGGCTCGGGCTCTCCGCGATGCGGTCGCTCGCCAGCGAGTTCTCCCTGCGCGCACGCCCGGCGGGCGGCACACGGCTCGACGTGCGGCTGCCCTTCCTCGCCTGAGAATCAGGTATGCGAGCCGACGGGCAGCTCGCCCTGACGCGGCAGCTCGAGGCGCTCCCAGACGTCGTCGAGACCGGCGATCAGCGCCTGCACATCGGTGTCGGTGTGGAGCGGACTCGTCGTGATGCGGAAGCGCTCGGTGCCGCGCTCCACCGTCGGGTAGTCGATCGGCTGCACGTAGACCCCGTGGTGGTCGAGCAGCAGCCGGGCGGCCTCGCGGCAGCGCACCGGGTCGCCGAGGATCACCGGGATCAGGTGGCTATCGGTGTCGAGCGTCGGGATGCCGGCGGCGTCGATCAGGCCATGCACCTCCGCGACGCGCGCGTGCAGCGCGATGCGCTCGACGTCGCTCGTGCGGAGATGGCGGATGCTGGCGTGCGCCGCCGCGACGACGACCGGAGCGAGCGACGTCGTGAAGATGAAGCCCGTGCCGTAGGAGCGGATCAGGTCGATCAGCCGCGCCGAGCCGGTGACGTAGCCGCCCATCGCGCCGACCGCCTTGCCGAGCGTGCCCTGGACGATGTCGATCTCGCCTTCGAGGCCCTCGCGCGCCACGACGCCGGCGCCCTCGGGGCCGTACATGCCGACGGCGTGCACCTCGTCCACGAACGTGAGCGCGTTGTACCGCTTCGCGACATCGGCGAGCTCGGCGATCGGGGCGATGTCGCCGTCCATGGAGTAGACCGACTCGAAGGCCACGACCCGAGCGCGCGACGGATCCTCGTCGCGCAGCAGCTGCTCGAGGTGCGCGGCGTCGTTGTGGCGGAAGATCCGGACGGTCGCGCCGCTGCGGCGCATGCCCTCGATCATCGAATTGTGGTTCTTCGCGTCGGAGTAGATGACGCATTCGGGCAGCACGGCGCCGAGCACGGCGAAGGCCGTGAAGTTGGCGATCCAGCCGGACGAGAACAGCAGCCCCGCCTCCTTGCGATGCCAGTCGGCGAGCTCGCGCTCGAGCGCGACGTGCATGGCCGTGGTGCCCGAGATGTTGCGCGTGCCGCCGCTGCCGGCGCCGTACGCGGCGGCCTCCGTGACCGCCTGGACGACCGTCGGATTGGCGGCCATCCCGAGGTAGTCGTTCGAGCACCAGACGGCGACTGTGCGCGTCGTGCCGTCGGCGCCGTGGAGGGTCGCGCTGGCGGTGCCGGGAACGCGCTCGATCTCCGCGAAGGAGCGGTAGCGCCCCTCCGTCCTCAGACGCTCGATCGCGTCGTCGACGATGCCGGAGTAGTCCACGCCCGGCACCCTATCGAACCTCGCTGAGCAGCCCGGCTAGCCCGCGGCCCAGGTGGCCAGCGCGGCCCACCCGGCGGGCGTCGTGGTGGCGAGGTCGTAGAGGCTGAAGCCATTGGCACCGGCGTCGCGTGCGGCCCGCGCCGCGGCGTCGAGACCGGCGGGCGAGAGGCCGCCGGCGAGACCGCTGATCACGTGCACCGGCAGCGCCTGATCGCCCGTCAGGTCGCGTGGCTTCTGCGTGCACCCGACGGTCATCGTGTACATGCGCTGCGCGCTCAGCCGGCGCGGCGGGTAGCACATGGGCAGCACGGCGTCGGCGTTCGCCTTGATCTCCATCCAGGGGAAGATCGGCCAGTAGTTGTTGGTCGGATTCGGCGTGATCGCCCCGATCGGGGTCTTCGGATAGTTCGCGCGCAGCCACGCCATCAGGGCGCCGGCGCGCTGCGACCGCAGCTTCGGGTTCTTGACGTACGTGGCCTCGATATCGACCGCGACGCCGTCAACCGCCTCGGTGCCGCCGATCGCGAGCGCGGCGGCGAGCCGCCGTTGATCGACCTTCGGCCTCTGGAAGCCGGGGAGGTACCACGGGACGACGCGGATGCCCGCGGCGTGGGCGAGGACGACGAGCTGCTTGAGCGGTGCGGGATTGACGACATCGACCTTGCTCTTGGCGTTGGCCGTCTCGACGTAGATGACGGAGACGCCCTGCTGCTGCGCGGTGGCGACCACGCTGGCCGGGTTCTTCTCGAGTGCATCCCAGATGTCGATCCAGACTCCGGTGCCGGAGAACACGGCCGCGCGGGCGGGCTCCGCACCAGCGGTGGGCGCGAGCAGGCCGAGCGCGACCGCGACGAGGGCCAGCAGCGGGACGAGGCGGCGCATGGCTCGCATCCTACGTGCGGTTCGGGACGGCTACGCGCCGAGGTGATCGGCGAGCGAGCGCGCGGCCTGCGCGGCCTCGACCTTGGGATCGACGGTCTGCTGCTGCGACTCCGCGTAGGCCAGGAGCGCCTTGCGGGCGCGGTTGCTGTGGTGCAGCAGCAGCCGTGCGAGCTCGTCGCCGTCGTCGGCGCGGATCGCCGCGATCATCTGGTGGTGCTCGGCCTGGGCGTGGTCCTGCTCGCTCAGCACGCTGACCGCGACGCGCGAGTACGAGTCCATCAGGGTGAGCACGCGCCCGGCTGCGTCGGCGAAGTACGGCAGCCCGGAGAGCCGGTGCAGCTCCTGGTGGAAGGTGTAGTTGCGATCCGACCACGTCTCGGGATCGAGGTCGTCCATCGCGTCGACGAGGCCGCTCAGCAGCTCGACGTCGGAGGCCGTGGCGTTCGCGACGATGGCCGGTGCCATATGCGACTCGAGCAGGGCGCGCAGCGTCCAGACCTCGTCGACCTCATGCGGGGCGAGCTCCGTGACGCGCGCGCCGCCGTCGTCGGCGAACGTCACGAGGCCCTCGGCGGCCAGCGCGTGGAGCGCCTCGCGCACGGGGATGCGGCTGACGCCCATGGCCTCTGCGATCGAGGCCTGGATCAGCGGCTGGCCGGGCGCGAGGAGGCCCTGCCGGATGCCCTCGCGCAGAACGTCGGCGATCGCGGGCTTGGGCCCCGTGCGCGTGGTGTCGGGCTTGGCGCTCATCACGAGCGATCGTACAGGGCTGCGTTCGGAAGCGGTCACTTGCATTCTAGTGTATACACTGTATGCTCCCGCAGCAAGAGCTGCCGATCCGGCAGCGGGACGCAGGAGAGCACCCACCGTGAAGCGCATTGGAGTAGACGTCGGCGGCACCTTCACCGACCTGATCCTCGTGGACGAGGAGGCAGGCCGGATCACCGTCGACAAGGTTCCGTCCACCCCCGACGATCCCGCCCGCGGCGTGGTCGAGGGCATCACCCGCCTCTGCGAGAAGGCCGGCGTGCAGCTGTCGGAGATCGACAACCTGCTGCACGGCACGACCGTCGCCACCAACATCGCACTCACGCACCAGGGCGCCTCCGTCGGCCTGATCACCACCGAGGGCTTCCGCGACATCCTCCACATCGCGCGGCACAAGAAGCCGCTCAACTTCTCCATCCAGCAGGATCTGCCGTGGCAGGCGCGCCCGCTCGTCAAGCGCCGCCACCGCCGCGTCGTCGCCGAGCGCGTGACCGCGCCGCACGGCGAGATCGTCACGCCGCTCGATGAGGACGCCGTCCGCCGCGAGGTGCGCCTGCTCAAGGAGTCGGGCGTCGAGGCCGTCGCCGTGTGCTTCCTCCACTCGTACCTCAACGGCGCGCACGAGCAGCGCGTGTCCGAGATCATCTCGGAGGAGTTCCCCGAGGCGTACCAGTCGATCTCGAGCGACGTGATCCCGCTCTACCGCGAGTACGAGCGCTTCTCCACCGTCGCGCTGAACGCGTTCGTCGGCCCGAAGGTGTCGACGTACCTCGACCGCTTCGCGACCGCGATGCAGGACGCCGGCTTCAAGCACGGCGTGCAGCTGATGCAGTCGTCCGGCGGCATGGCGACCGTCGAGGCCGCCTCGCGCCGCCCCGTCAACCTGCTGATGTCCGGCCCCGTGGCCGGCCTGATCGGCGGCATCTGGGCCGGCAAGATGGCCGGCTACGACAGCGTGATCACCCTCGACATCGGCGGCACCTCCGCCGACGTCGGCGTGGCCGCCGGCGGCCAGATGCGCATGCGCCACCTGCTCGACACCAAGGTGGGCGACTACCAGGCGATGGTGCCGATGGTCGACATCGACACGATCGGTGCCGGTGGCGGCTCGATCGCGTACGTCGACGAGGGTGGCGTCTTCCGCGTCGGCCCGCAGTCGGCCGGTGCCGACCCCGGCCCTGCCTGCTACGACCGCGGCGGTACCGACCCCACGTCGACCGACGCCCAGGTCTTCCTCGGCCGCCTGCGCCCCGAGCGTGGCCTCGTCGGCGGCGGCCTCGCGCTCAAGCCCGAGCTCGCCAAGACGGTGATCGAGCAGCTGGCCGGCGAGGTCGGCATGACGCCGGAGCAGGCCGCCCTGGGCGCCCTGCAGATCCAGAAGTTCGGCATGACCCAGAACATCGAGATCAACTCGGTGCGCCGCGGCTACGACCCGCGCGACTTCACGCTCGTCGCCGCCGGCGGCGCAGGACCGCTGTTCTCCTGCGACGTCGCGCTGGAGCTCGAGATCCCGCGGGTGCTCGTCCCGCCGCATCCGGGCATCGTCGCCGCGACGGGCCTGCTCGCCACGGACCTCCAGCACGAGTTCGTCGGCACCGAGCGCCAAGCCGTCGCCACGCTCGACGCCCCGCGCCTGCAGGCCAAGTTCGACGAGCTCGTCGCGCAGGCCGTCGGCCAGCTCGACGCCGACGCGGTTCCCGAGGATCGCCGCCTGATCCGCCGCCTCGCCGACTGCCGCTACTCGGGCCAGGGCTACGAGGTGCGCTTCGACGTGCCCGCCGGCGACCCCGGTCGGGCCGGCTGGACCGACGAGCTGGTCGAGGCCTTCCACGTCGCCCACGAGGGCGAGTACGGCCATCGCTTCGACGCGCCGGTCGAGATCATCAACATCCGCGTGATCGGCATCGGCCGCATCGACGAGCTGCAGTGGCCCGAGGCCGAGGCCGGCAACGGCGATCTCTCCGCCGCGCTGATCGAGACCCGCGACGTGGTGTTCGACGTCGACGGCGACGCGCAGTCCTGCCCGACGCCGTTCTACGAGCGCGAGCACCTCAAGGCGGGTGACCGCATCGAGGGTCCGGCGATCATCGAGCAGTACGACACGACGACGATCGTGCCCCCGGGCTTCGTCGTCGACGTCGACAAGTACGGCAACCTCGTGATCGACGTCTCCGCCCGCATCGAGGCGCGGCGCGCCAAGGGCGGCGACGCCGGCCTCGCGCAGCCGATCCTGATGCGCGTCATCGGCGGCGCGTTCAACGCCATCGCCAAGGAGATGGCGGGGGTGCTCTACCGCATGTCCTACTCGTCGATCATCCGCGAGTCCGAGGACCTCGGCGCGGGTCTCTTCGATCCGCAGGGCAACAACATCGCGGAGTCGGATTCCACGCCGATGTTCATGGGCGCGATGCCGAAGATCGTCAAGGGCGTCATCTCCCTGCTCGGCGACGACATCCACCCGGGCGACGTGATCCTGCACAACGATCCGTACCTCGGCGCGACGCACTCGCCCGACGTGGCGATCGTGATGCCCGTCTTCCACGAGGGCGAGCTGATCGGCTTCACGGGCGCCTCGGCGCACCTGCTCGACATCGGCGGCGCGTATCCGGGCCTCGCCATCGACCTGGTCGACAACTGGTCCGAGGGCAACATCTACCGCGCGGTCAAGCTGGCCGACAAGGGCGTCTGGCAGGAGTCGCTGTTCAAGCACATCCTCGAGAACACCCGCACGCCCACCCACAACCGCGGCGATATCGAGGCCATGATCGCGGCGTGCGAGCGCGCCAAGAACCGCTTCGCCGACCTCGCCGGCCGCTACGGCACCGAGGCCGTGCTGGGTGCCGCCAACCACTGGATGGACTACGCCGAGCGCATGCTCCGCCAGGAGATCGCCAAGGTGCCGGACGGCGAGTACGGCCCCGAGTACGGCTGGCTGGACGACGATGGCCGCAACCGCGGCGAGAAGCTGCCGATCAAGGTCGTCGTGCGCATCGAGGGCGACAAGATGGTCGTCGACCTGACGGGCTCGAGCCCGGAGGTGCCGACCGGCTACAACTGCCCGTTCGAGGGCACGACCGTGTCGGGCATGACGTTCATCGCCCGCATGATGTTCCTCGACGAGGCGACGTTCCCGGTCTTCGTACCGCAGAACGAGGGCATGCTCCGGCCGGTCGAGGTGATCGCGCCCGAGGGCACGATCTACAACCCGAAGTACCCGCGCGCCTGCTTCGCCCGCTTCTCGCAGGCCCAGCGCGCGGTCGACCTCGTGCTCCGCGCCCTCGCGCCGGTGATCCCGAACCAGATCACCGCCGGCAACTCGGCGCACATCCACTTCCTCTCCTACTCGGGCTACGTCGAGGAGGAGGGCGAGTACTGGGTGTACCTCGAGGTCGACGAGGGCAGCTACGGCGGCCGTCCCGATCGCGACGCGATGGACTCCGTCGACAACCTGATCGCCAACACCCGCAACAACCCGATCGAGGAGCTCGAGTGGCGCTTCCCGATGCGGACCGACCGCTACGAGCTGCGCGACGAGCCGGCCGCGGCGGGCAAGTGGCGCGGCGGCATCGGCGTCGTGCGCGTCAACACGTTCCTCACGGACACGATCGTGACCTGCGAAGGCGAGCGCCACGAGTCCGATCCGCCGTGGGGCATCTTCGGCGGCCACGAGGGCCTCAACGGCTCGATGGTCCGCAACCCCGGCCGCGCCGACCAGGAGTCCTGGTACAGCAAGGTCACCGGCTCGCAGCTGAAGGCGGGCGACAGCCTGCAGATCACCGTCCCCTCGGGCGGTGGCTACGGCGACCCGCTCGACCGCGATCCCGAGCTGGTTCGCGATGACGTGCTCGACGAGTTCACCACGCGTGACCTCGCCGAGCAGGACTACGGCGTCGTGCTCGTCGGGGAGGGCCTCACCCTCGCCGTCGACCAGGACGCGACCGACCGCCTGCGCGCCCAGAAGCGCCAGGCCTGAACCCACCTACCCGACCGACCCCAGGAGGAAGCACGACCATGAGCGAACTGCAGGACATGCTCAACAAGATCTTCGCGGAGGACAGCGAGCTGTACCAGGCTCGCGGCTTCCAGCGCCGCATCGGCTTCGGCACGCGCCCCGCGATCATCGACATCGATCTGGCGAATGCATGGACCCGACCGGGCCACGCCTTCACCTGCGACAACATGGACACGATCATCCCGGCCATGGAGCGCCTGCTCGACGCCGGTCGCGCCAAGAACATCCCGATCGTGCACACGACGACCGCGTACAAGAAGACGACGCGCGGCGAGTGGAGCGACATGGGCCTCTGGCACAACAAGATCCCGGTCGACGTCCTCGAGGAGGGCTCGTACGAGGCCGACATCGATGAGCGCCTGCTCCGCGATGGCGATCTCGTCATCTGCAAGAAGCGCGCCTCGGGCTTCCACGGCACGTACCTGCAGGGCTTCCTGTCGGCGCATCGCGTCGACACGGTGATCGTCACCGGCGTGACGATGGCCGGGTGCGTCCGCCACACGGTCGAGGACGCCATCGCCTACGGCTTCCGCCCGATCGTCCCCCGCGAGTGCGTCGGCGATCGTGTCGCCGGCGTCGTCGAGTGGAACCTGTTCGACATCGATGCGAAGTTCGGTGACGTCATGGGCGTCGACGAGGTCATCGCCTACCTGAACGGCATCGAGCCCTTCGACGGCAACACCGTCGTCGCGTAGCGCCTCGGCGTCCAGGCTCGGCAGCACGTCCCAGCTGCCGAGCCTGGGCGCCGCTTGCGTTTCCGGGCAGGAGCCTGCCCACATTCGCGCGAATGAGGCAGATGATTGGGTCGAACGTGAAGCACCCGCCCGCCCTCATCCTCGTCGTCGCCCTCGCGCTCACCGGAGTGCTGCTCGCCGGTTGCGGCGCGGCATCGCTGAAGGACAGCGAGACCGCGACCGACGCCCAGGCGGCCGAGCCCATCGAGACGGCGCCGGCGGAGACCACGGCCGAGCCAGCCGCCATCGAGGAGGCGACTCCGCTCGAGGCCGAGGCGACCACGGCGGAGCAGCCGGCCGCCGACAACGCCGGCGCGTGGAGCCTGATCCAGGACGGCGCGCAGACCTTCGCCGGCCGCCTCGACCAGGCCAACCAGAGCGTCGCGTCGTGCCAGACCGATGCAGCCGCCGGCGCCGATTTCGACGCGTGCGTGGGCAGTGCGTACACCGCGATCTCCACCGCGGCAGCCGAGCTGAGCGGCACCGTCGATCAGGCGATCGCCAGCACCGACGGCCCGTGCCGCGACGCGCTGAAGACGCTCCGGGGCGCCACGCAGTCGCTCGTCGATGACTACGCCCGCGCCGTCACCACGACGGATCTGACGAGCCGCGAGACGCTCGAGGCGCGCCTCGGGGACGACACGCAGGCGTACGCCGACGATGCCCTGGCCGCCGCTGCCGCCTGCGTCGGCTGATCTGGACCCGGGTCCAGATTCGCAACGTTCGTGCAGATCTGGACCCGGGTCCAGATTCGCACTCAGAGTGGCGCTGGTGCGCCGGCCGCCACGCGCAGGCGCGGCTTGACCGTCTCGGCGAAGCGGCGGATGTTCGCCTGCACGAGCTCGTCGGGCATGCCGACCCAGCCGAAGCGGAAGATCAGCGTGTCGCAGCGCAGCGCGTCGAGGTGCTCCTGCAGCTCGGCCACGCAGCGGTCGGGACCGCCGAGGATGAAGCGCCCGCCGGCCTTCAGGTCCTCCCAGTCCTGATCGAGCGAGTCGGCGTCGGGCATCACCTCGTCCTGCCCCCACTTCACGTACGCCTTGTACTTGGCCTGCAGGTACGACCGCGCCTCGCGCTCGGCGCTCTCGTCGTCGTCGCCGACGTAGATCTCCTTCATCACCGGCAGCTCGGTGACGGGCGGCAGGCCGGCCTCAGCGCGCGCCTCGTGGAACATCGCCGTCTGGCGCACCAGCTCGGCGAGGTTCGCGTGCGGATTGACCGTCCAGGTGTCGGCCACGCGCGCGGCGCGCTTGACGGCCGAGTCGGCATTCGCGGCGAGCCAGATCGGCGGACGCGGCCGCTGCGTGGGCAGCATCGCGAGGCGCTGGTTCTCGAGCCGGTAGCCGACGCCCTCGGCCGTCACGGACTCGCCCTCGAGCAGGCGCTTGACGACGTCGAGCTTGTCGAGGAAGACGCGCACCTTCTTCTCGGGGATGCCGAACGCATCGAACTCCTCGGGGCGATAGCCCAGCCCGACGCCGAGCACGAAACGGCCGCCGGTGATCGCATCGAGCGTGGCGGCGTTCTCCGCGAGCTCGACGGGATTGAGCAGCGTCAGGAGCGCGATGTTCGACGCGACCCGCATGTCGCCGGCATCGGCGGCGATACGCGCGAGCAGCGGCATCAACTGCGCCATCTGGAACACCTCCGTGAGGAAGTGCTGACCCGCCGAGACCAGATCGAAGCCGAGGTCCCGGCACAGCGCCGTATGGGCCACCGCCTGCTCGATGATCGTGCTCGGCGAGACGGAATCCGGCTGCTGCACGTTGAGGAAGATGCCGATGCGGGGCTCGCTCACAGCCCATGCTCCTTCGTCCGCCCGCACGGGATGCACGAGCCGCTGCAGCATAGGTGAGCGGGGGTGGGACCATTCGGACGTGAGCCGGCCCCCCAGTCTCATCTTCCTCTCACAGTCGAGCGCGAGGATGATGGCGTGTCCGCGACCACGACACCGCCGAGCCCCCGCATGAGCTCCCGCCCCAGACCCCTCCGCATCAAGCAGGCCAAGCCGCCCCGCGAGGCCCCGCTCTACGTCCTCGTGGCGCTGATCTGCGCGGGACTCGGCATCACCGTCGGCCTCGCCGTGCTGGCCGAGACGCTGACGGAGCTGCAGCAGCCGGGCGGCTGGATCATCGCGGGCGCCCGCATCACCGGTCTCGTCGGCGCGTACCTGATGCTGATCAGCGTCCTCCTGATCGCCCGCATCCCGCTGATCGAGCGCGTCGTGGGGCAGGATCGCCTCGTGTCGTTCCATCGCCAGCTCGGCGCGTGGCCGCTGGTGCTGATCCTGATCCACATGGTCCTGACGATCATCGGCTACGCCGAGCGGTACTCGCACACGTGGTACGGCGAGCTCTGGCAGCTGTGCACCGACTATCCCGGTGTGCTGCTCGCGTTCGTCGGCACGGCGCTGATCACGCTCGCCGGCATCACGTCGTACCGCATCGCCCGCCGCCGGCTCAAGTACGAGACGTGGTGGATCGTGCACCTCTACATCTACCTCGCGCTGGCGCTGTCGTTCCCGCACCAGATCGCGACGGGCGCGTCGTTCGTGGGCCATCCCGCCAATCGCGCCTGGTGGATCGCGATCTGGATCGCCACCGCCGGCGTCGCCATCCTCTACCGCTTCCTCCTGCCGGCGTTCCGGAGCCTCCGCCACCAGCTCAAGATCGTGCAGATCAAGGAGGAGGCGCCCGGCGTGGTCTCCCTGATCGTCGAGGGTCGCAAGCTCGAACGTCTCGCGGTCTCGGGCGGCCAGTTCTTCCAGTGGCGCTTCCTCGTCAAGGGCCACTGGTGGCAGGCGCACCCGTACTCGCTGTCGGCGATGCCGCGCCCGCCCTACCTGCGCGTGACGATCAAGGATCTCGGCGATGCGTCGGGTGCCATGCGCTGGCTCAAGCCAGGTACCCGCGTGGCGATCGAGGGGCCGTACGGCACCTTCACCCGCTTCTCGAAGGAGGGCAACCACGTGCTGCTCGCCGGTGCCGGAGTCGGCGTGACGCCCTTGCGCGCGCTGCTCGAGGACCTGCCGCACACCACCGACGTCGTCTGCGTGCTGCGCGCCCGGCGCATCGAGGACATCCCCCATCTCGAGGAGATCCGCCGCCTGGTCGAGCGCCGCGACGGTCGGCTGCACACGCTCATCGGCTCGCGGGAGCAGGTGCCGATGGACCAGGCGCTGCCCGCGGTCGTGCCCGACATCGCCGGCCGGGACATCTACGTCTGCGGCCCCGGTGACTTCACCGCCGCGGTCGAGCGGACGGCACGGCGCTGGGGTGCGGATGCCGACCAGATCCACTCCGAGGCCTTCGCGTTCTGATGCAGCGGGGACATGTCGTCATCGGTGCCACGGTGATCGGCCTCGCGGGCCTGCTCGCCTTCGACCAGGTCCAGTTCGGCAACCCCTTCGCGCTGCGCAACGACAATGCACCGCGCGTGCTGGCAGCGGGCACGAGCGCCGCCGGGAAGGTCGCGGGCGCGCAGTCGGCGACGGGCGTTGCCGTGCCGAACCAGTACGGCAGCGTGCAGGTGCGGGTCTCCGCGAAGGACGGGCGCATCGTCGCCGTGGACGCGATCGAGCTGCCCTACGGCGACCCGGAGTCGGCCGGCATCTCGGATCGCACGGCTCCGATCCTGCAGCAGCAGGCGATCGACGCGCAGAGCGCCGAGATCGCCGGTGTCAGCGGTGCGACGTACACGAGCGACGGCTACCGGCAGTCGCTGCAGTCCGCCCTCGACCAGCTCGGGCTCGCCGCCGCCGACGCGGCGGCTGCGGCCGATGCGGCGACGTCCGCCGAGACAGCGCCGGAGGCCACGACCACGGAGAGCGCGCCCGTGGAGACCGTTCCGCCGGCGACGGCCGGCGATGTGCAGCGTGCCGTCGGGGATGCCGTGCCCAACCAGTACGGCAACGTGCAGGTGAAGGTGACGATCAGGAACGGCAGGCTGACGCGCGTGACGTTCCTCGATCTGCCGTACGGCGATCCGACCTCGCAGTCGATCTCCGACCAGGTGGCGCCCGTCCTCGCGCAGCAGTCGATCGATGCGCAGAGCGCCGACATCGCCGGCGTCAGCGGTGCGACGTACACGAGCGACGGCTACCGGCAATCGCTGCAGTCCGCCCTCGACCAGCTCGGGTTCCCGCAGCAGTGACGCTCGTCCA
>CAZPQP010000011.1:0-3708 GCA_964588635.1 uncultured Bifidobacterium sp. | reverse complement strand
TCGCTGCAGTCCGCCCTCGACCAGCTCGGGTTCCCGCAGCAGTGACGCTCGTCCACGTCGAGGAGGCGATGGGCACGACGTTCTCGCTCCGGCTCGAGCCGGGCGAGGTCGCTCCCGACGGCGCCGCGGTCGCGATCGCCGATGCCTGCCGCCTGCTGCACGAGGCCGACGCCGTCTTCAGCACGTGGAACGACGAGAGCGCGATCTCGCGTCTGCGCCGTGGCGCGCTCGCGGTCGGCGACGCGCCGGCGGAGGTCGCCGAGGTGCTCGATCTCTGCCACCGCGCCGGCACGCTGACCGACGGCCTCTTCGATGCGTGGGCCTCGCCCGACGGCGTGGACCCGACCGGGATCGTCAAGGGCTGGGCGATCCAGCGCGCCGCGGAGCGATTGCGCGATGCCGGCTTCGCCCACGTCCAGGTGAACGGCGGCGGTGACATCCAGCTGTTCGGCGGCGCGCAGCGGATCGGCGTCCGCAGTCCCGACCGGGTGGATCTGCTGGCCTGCGTGGTCGAGGTGGACGGTGCGATCGCGACCTCGGGCCTCTACGAGCGCGGCGGGCATCTCCTCGACCCCCGCACCGGCACCACCGCCGCGGGACCCCTGTCGGCGACCGTGGTCGGCCCCGAGCTGTGGCTGGCCGACGCCCTCGCCACGGCGCTGTTCGTCGAGGGGCTGCCGGGGCTCAACCGCATCGCCGGCATCGACGGCTACAGCGCACTGCTCATCGACAACGACGGCAGCATGCGCCCCTCGCCGGGCTTCCCCCTGATCGACGCCGCCTGATCAGGCGTCGATCACCCGGCGCTCGCCGTCGGGCACCATCGCCATCACCTCGATCTCGATCATCAGCTCGGGCAGCGCGAGCGAGCGGACCTCGACGATCGTGTCCGCCGGGTACGGCGGCGTGAAGTGCCGCTGACGCAGCTCCATGATCTTCGGGAAGTTGGTCATGTCGGTCAGATAGATCGTGACCTTGAAGATGTCCTGGAGCCCGGCGCCGGCGAGGGCGAGCACGCGCTCGATGTTCGCGAAGGTCTGCGCGGCCTGCGCGTCGAAGTCGCCGGGCCCGACGATCTCCCCCTGCTCCGAGATCGAGGCCTGGCCGGACAGCACCAGGACATTGCCGAGACGGTAGCCGAGCGAGATGAAGTACGGCTCGAACCAGTCGCCCTCGGTCGTGAGGCGCTGGGCGGTGGTGGCGTCGAACATGGTGGCTCCTTCGCGTGGCAGTGCGCAGAGCGAACCGCGTTACACGACCTGTGTCAACCCCGCGGGACGAGGCAGGATGCGCCGCCCGGCGCACGAATGTGGAGCCGATGCCCGAGCTGTACGACCGCACGCCCTCGTATCAGGAACGCCGCCGTGCCGTGCGCCGCCGCCGTGCCGCGCTGCTGACGGTGCTCGCCGTCGTCCTCACAGCCAGCGGCGTGCTGCTCCTGCGCACGCAGGTCGACGACGGCACCCGCGCCACTGCGGCCACTTCGACAACAGCAACGGCACCCGCCGCCAAGCAGGAGGCAGCCACGACGGCCGCGACCACCACCGAGGGCGCCGCTGCCGCTCCGGAGCACGTCGGCCCCCCGTCTGACCGCACGCGCCTGCGCCTGATCCGCTCGATCGGCGGCGACATCTCACCGAAGTCGGTCGTAGCCAGCGGCACGGGCCTCATCACCGCGCAGAACATGATGTACCGGCACACCGTGACGGTCTACAGCGCGCGCACGATGAAGCTGATCAAGACGATCCCCGACTCCGTCGAGCTGGCCAAGTTCGGCATCAAGGGGCATCCGGGCACGTCGCAGGGCGCGCCCGTCGAGGCCGCCTTCTCGCCCGACGGCATGTACGCCTACGTCTCGAACTACTCGATGTACGGGGCGGGCTTCGGCCCTGAGGGTACCGACGACTGCACGATGGACTCCGGCTACGACGAGTCGTTCGTGTACCGCATCAACATGGAGAGCCTGAAGATCGACAACGTCTACCGGGTCGGTGTGGTGCCGAAGGTCGTCAAGGCCACCGCCGACGGCCGGTTCGTCCTCGTGGCGAACTGGTGCTCCGGCGACCTGTCGGTGATCTCGACGGCCGCCGGCCGCGAGGTGCAGCGCGTCCCGATCGGCCCCAATCCGCGCGGCATCGTCGTCTCGCCGAAGGGCAACGTCGCGTACGTGGCGATGATGGGCGACACGAAGCTCGTGCGCGTCGATCTGTCCACCTGGAAGACCCGCACCATCGAGATCGGCAGCGGACCGCGCGCCCTCGAGTTCGCACCGCAGGGCCGCTACATCTACGCGACGCTCAACTCCGAGGGGAACGTGGCCCGCCTCGACCTCTGGACCGGCAAGGTCGTGCGCGTGCAGACCGGCGACGCGCCGCGCAGCCTCGCGATGTCGAGCGACGGCAAGGCGCTGTACGTCGTCAACTACCACAGCAACACGATCTCCAAGCTGCGCACCCGCGACATGAAGGTGATCCAGACGGTCGACGCCTGCGAGCACCCGATCGGCATCGCGTACGACGCGCATCTCGCCCGGGTGTGGGCCGCCTGCTACAGCGGCGTGCTGCTGGTCTTCAACGACCGCTAGGCTTCGCTCATCGCAAGGGAGGGCCCATGGAGACTGTCGCATTCACCCGCATGGAGGACGGCACGGCCGAGGACTACGCGCTCCTCGACCGGCTCGGCGAGGAGCACATGCAGACGCTCCCCGACCGGCTGCTGGCCGCACTCGAGGGTCTGCGCCATTCGTTCGCCGGCTACCAGGTGACGCGCTACGAGCACTCGCTGCAGTCCGCGACGCACGCCTATAACGACGGGCGCGACGAGGAGTACATCGTCGCGGCGCTCCTGCACGACATCGGCGACGAGCTCGCACCCATCACCCACGGCGAGTTCATGGGTGCCGTGCTGCGTCCCTACTGCCGCCCCGAGATCGTCTGGATCGTCAAGCACCACGGTGTCTTCCAGTCGTACTACTACGCGCACCATTCCGGCGGGGACCGCAACGCGCGCGACCGGTTTCGCGATAGCCCGTGGTTCGACGCCTGCGCCGAGTTCTGCGCGAAGTACGACCAGAACTGCTTCGATCCCGCCTTCGAGAGCCTGCCCGTGGAGTTCTTCGAGCCGATGGTGCGTCGCGTGTTCGCGGAGCCGCGCTACCTGACCGGCGACGAGCTCATCTGAACCCCGGCATGTGGGGAATTCCGGATCCGGCCTGCGGGGATCCGCAACAGGTGTGCATGGCGCGGTCGGTAGACTGAACGCTCCACCTATTGGGAGAACACATGGAAGATTATCCGCTGCTCCACATGCTCTGGACGATCCTGCTCATCTTCGGGTTCGTCGTCTGGTTCTGGCTGCTCATCACGGTCTTCAGCGACCTGTTCCGGCGCCACGACATCAGCGGGGGCAAGAAGGTCCTCTGGATCATCCTCCTGTTCGCGACGAACCTGATCGGCATCCTGATCTACCTGATCGTCAACGGGCACGGGATGGCGGAGCGGAATGCCAAGGCGATGCAGCAGGCGCAGAAGCAGTTCGACGACCACGTGAAGGAGGTCGCCGGCGGCTCCGCCGCGGAGATCGCCCAGGCCAAGAGCCTGCTCGATTCGGGTGCCATCACGCAGGACGAGTTCGACGCCATCAAGAAGAAGGCGCTGTCCTAGCGACGCACTGATGCGCTGACGCGCCGGGCGACCGGCGCGTCAGCGC
>CAZPQP010000010.1:0-21875 GCA_964588635.1 uncultured Bifidobacterium sp. | reverse complement strand
TCGAGCGCTACGGCATGAGCGAGGCGCTGATGATCGCGAGCGCCCGCCACGACGGACCCCGCATCCCCGGCGCCGTCGGCACCGCGCTGCCCGGCGTCGAGATCCGCATCACCGACGACGCCGGCGCGGTCATGCCCGCCGGCGGCACCGACACGATCGGCAACGTCGAGATCCGGAGCACCTCGCTGTTCGACGAGTACCTCGGGCGCCCCGACGCCACGGCCGAGGCCTTCCACGACGGCTGGTTCCGCACCGGCGACGTCGGCTCGCTCGACGACGCCGGCGTCCTCCGGCTCGTCGGTCGCAGCTCGACCGATCTGATCAAGACGGGCGGCTATCGTGTCGGCGCCGGCGAGATCGAGGCCGCGATGCTCGAGCATCCCGACGTCGTGGAGGTCGCCGTGCTCGGCCTCCCCGACGACGACCTCGGTGAGCGCATCGCCGCCTGGGTGGTGATCGCCCCGCACAGCGACCTCACCGACGATGCCCTCGTGCAGCATGTCGCCGACCTCCTCGCACCGCACAAGCGTCCGCGCGTGATCACCCGCGTCGATGAGCTGCCGCGCAACGCGCTCGGCAAGGTGCAGAAGAAGCGGCTGCTCGGATGAGCACCGGTGCGCACGTCGGGCACGACCACATCACGTGGGTCGGACACGGCACCGTCGTGATCGCCATGGGCGGCACGCGCGTGATCGTCGATCCCGTGCTGCGCCCGCGCGTGCTGCATCTCAAGCGCTTCCACCCCGTGCCCAAGCACGCGCTGCGTTCGCTCGACGCGGCCCTGATCACGCACCAGCACCACGACCACCTGGATCCCCCGTCGCTGGAGTCGCTCGGCAAGGACCTGCCGATCATCGTCCCGGCCGGTGCCGCAGGGACGTTGCGCCGCAAGAAGTTCACCCACGTCGTCGAGATCGATGAGGGCGAGCGCATCCAGATCGGCGCGCTGCGCGCCACCGCGACGCCCGCCGATCACGACGGCAAGCGCGACCACCCGCTCGGACCGACAGCCACGCCGATCGGCTACCTCTTCGAGGGCTCGAAGCGCATCTACGTGGCCGGCGACACGGACCTGTTCGACGACATGGAGCTGATCGGCCCGGTCGACTACGCGCTGCTGCCGATCTTCGGCTGGGGGCCCGGCCTCGGGCCCGGCCACATGGATCCCGAGCGTGCCGCCGAAGCCGCGCGCCGTCTGCAGGCGAAGGTGGCGATCCCGATCCACTGGGGCACGCTCTGGCCGATCGGCCGCGGCGAGCCGCCGCACGAGCCCGCCGACGAATTCATCGAGCACTGCGCCCGCGTCGCCCCGGCTACCGAGGCGCGCCTGCTCGAGCCCGGCTCGACCGTCGAGTGGTGACCCGTGGTTAACAGAGGGGTCTGACCCCTCTGTTAACCAAACCGGCAGGTGGCTGAGGGATTCGCCACCTCACATGCCTCCACGCAGACGGCCACCGGCCTACCTCGACGGATTCACACGAGGCGCTCGAGCTCGATCTCGGTGAGACCGGGCGCGGCGTCGCGCAGCGCCTGCACCTGCTCGGGATGGCAGGTGAAGTACAGGACCTGGTGGCGCGTGGCGAGGTCGGCGATCACCGCGGCGGCGCCGGCACGACGCTCCGGGTCGAGATGCGTGAGGACGTCGTCCATCAGCACGGGCAGCTCGGGGCCGCCGTCGTCGCGCATCTCGTCGACGAGGCCCGCCCGCAGGCAGAGGTAGACGAGGCCGACGGTGCCCTCGGACAATTCGGCGAACGGCGTGCGCGTGCCGTCACGGCCGATGATCTCGGAACGCGCGCCGGCCTTCTCGCCGTCGGGCATGCGCACGGACACCCACGAGCCGCGCGTGGCGGTCTCGATCTGCGTGGCGGCGCGCTCGAAGACGCCCGGCTGATGCTCCTCGACGAAGCGGTCGCGCGCACGCTCGACGATCGTATGCGCCAGCTGCAGCGTGAGCCACTCGTCGGCGACAGCGCGGAGATCGGCCTCGGCGTCGGCGGCGCTCTGCGCGAGCACGGCGAGGTCGGCGGAGTCCTCCGCATTCTCGATCAACGCGCGCGTCCCGCCGAAGGCCGCGATGGCGTCGGTGTGCTCGTCGCGCGCGGCGGCGACCTGTCCCTCGAGGACATCGTGCTGCGCCTCCGCCTGGTCGAGGTCGAGCGCCTCGGCGGCGGCGATCAGCGCCCCGTCGCCCCGCGAGAGATCGTCAACCTGCGCCTGGGCGAGCTCGCGGCGATGCTGCCAGGCCTGCACCTCGGTGCGATGCGCGGCAGCGGCCTCGCGCTGCGCCTCGAAGTCGTGCAGGGCGCGATCGATCACCGTGCGCACCTGCTCGAGATCGGACGGCGCACCCTCGCCGAGCACGTCCGCGGCGCGGGCGGCGATCGCATCGGCGCTCGCGGCGTCGACCTCGGCCCGGTCGGTTGCGCGGGCGGCGGCCTCGTCGGCCGCGCGGATCGCGGCGAACGCCGCCAGCAGCTCGTCGAGCTGATCGACGCGGAGCTCGGCGTTGATGCCGTTGCCCGCCAGCGCGGCACGCCAGGCATCGCGTGCCTGCTCGGCCGCAACGGCCGCCTGCTCGGCCGCCTGCTGCGGCACGGCGACGGTCGCCTGCGGATGGGGTGCCGCTGCACCCCGTCCCGCCCCGAGTCCGCCGAGGAGCGCGGCGCCGATGACGACGCCGAGGATGCCGCCGATGATCGTCGCGGTGATGTCGGCGAACCAGCCGATGGCGATCACGGCGAGGCTGATGCCGATCAGCGCCGAGCCGAGGCCACGCCGCGGTGCGGGTGCGACCGGCGCGGCCGGGATCGGTGTCTGGGTGGCAGCGCTGCGGGCGATGTCGCCGAGGCGTGTCGCCTCGCGCTCGGCCTCGCGCACCGCCTCGGCGGCGGCACGCAGCCCCGACTCGTCCGCCAGCGACGGCACAGCCGCCGTCGCCGCGAGGCCGACGCGCTCGCGCGCGCTCAACGCGCGGCTGCGCTCGGCCGCGGCGTCGGCCGCGTGCTGCGCGGCACGACGCCGCGTGTCGATGGCGACCGGCAGCTCGGTGTGCAGGTCGCGGTACGCGCTGACGCGCTCGACGGACGGCTCCTCCACACCGCTCTCCACAGGGCGCTGCTCGTCGATGGCGGCGACCTCGCCGAGCGCGGCACGCAACTGCACAAGGCGGTCGAGGCGCTGGAGCTCCTGCGTGGCGGCGACGAGCTGCTCGTTGGCGAGGATCACCCGCGCCTCGGCCTCGGCAAGGGCGTCGGCGGAGCGGTCGGCTGCGCCGGCCTCCTTCTCGGCCTCCCTCAGGGCGCGCCGCGCGGCGGTCGCGGCCTTGAGGGCATGGGCGTAGGGCTGGTTCTCTCCCTGCTTCTTGTAGAGCGCGTCGGCGCGCTTCTGCAGCGCCGACAGCACCGGCTCGGCGCCCGCACCGCCACCGAGGACGGCCGAGGCGAGCACGCCGGCGCGCACCGACGGGTCGTCGAGCAGCCCCATCGAGGCGAGGTCGCGCGAGTCGAAGGTCTGGACGCGGTCGAAGAGATCGGCGCTGGTGATCCCGAGCGCGCGCATCAGAGCCGCATCGCCGACCGGCTCGCCCTGGTCATCCGTGATCACGACGCCGGAGCCGTGGGTGCGCTCGACGCGGAAGCGGCGTCCGTCGTCCGAGACGATGTCGACGCGGCCGGAGCGCTGGCCGCCGCCCTTGGGCTCGCGGCGCGGTCCCTCTCCGCGCAGTGCCGGGAACCCGAAGAGCACGCCGCGGATCAGCTGCATGGTCGAGCTCTTGCCCGACTCGTTGGGGCCGTGGATGACGGTGAGGCCGGGTGCCGGCTCGACGACGCGGCCGCCGATCGCGCCGTAGGCGATCGCCTCGATGCGCGCGATCCTCATGCCGCACCGTCCTGCTCGAGGATCAGGCCGAGGGCGAGCTCGCGCGCGGCCGCGAGGCGACCCGCGAGGTCCTCGGCGGGGAGGCCGGCGAGCGCCGTATCGGTGAAGGACCGGCCGAGGTCGTCGAGGACACCCTGCAGCGCAGCGGGGTCGGCGGCGAGCGCATCGAACGCGGTGAGCACCTCGGCCGCGAACGCGTTGCCCTCGCGCAGCTCGTCGAGGTCGACGGCGGGGCCGGCGGTCGAGGCGATGCGCTCCCAGACGAGGTCGGCGTCCGCCTGGTCGTCGAGCGCGCTGCGCAGGCCCGCGAGGTACTCATCGCGGATCAGCAGCTCGTGCAGCGGACCGCGCCCGGTGAGCGTGGCGCGCAGCAGCACGAGGCGGCCGTCAGCCCGAGTCACGACGTCGGCGGCGGCACGGCGCAGCGCGCGCTCGAGGTCGGCCTCGTCCACGAGGTCATCGATCGGAACGTCCACGGCCTCGAAGCGCACGCGGTCGAGCTCGACACGGCGATGGCCGAGCACGCGATCGCCGTCGAACTCGACGACGACGGCGCCATGCGGTCCGCGCTCGCCGGCCTTCGGCGAGCGGCCCTGCAGCGTGCCGGCGTAGATGATCGGCGGCTCGGCGTGCTCCTCGGAGTACGCGTGGATGTGGCCGAGCGCCCAGTAGTCCATGCGCGCCGCGACGAGGTCGGCGACCGAGCAGGGCGCGTAGGTGCCATGCCCCTCGCGCTCGCCGAGCGAGCAGTGCAGGATGCCGACGTGCAGGCCCGGAGCATCGCCGCGCAAGAACTTGAGGGCCAGGTTCTCGGTCACCTCGCGCTTGCCGAACGAGACGCCGTGCACCGTCACCGGGCCGGCCGGGAGGTCGATCGTCTCGCTGGTCGGGACGTCCTTGCGGAACACGTGCACGCCTTCGAGCCCGGCCAACGGCGAGCGGCCGCTGAGCGGATCGTGGTTGCCGTGCACCGCGAAGACGCGGATGCCCCGCTCCTGCAGGCGCTCGAGGCCGCGCCGCACGCGCGAGCGCCCGCGCGGTGTGCCGTCGGCGCGATCGAAGAGATCGCCGCTGAGCACGAGGAACTCGGCGTCCTCCTCGAGGCAGCAGTCGATCAGGGCGTCCCACGCCTCGAGCGAGGCATCGCGCATCGCGTCCGCGAAGCCCTCCCGCAGCGTCCCGACGCCCGCGAAGGGGCTGTCGAGGTGCAGATCGGCGGCGTGGATGAAGCGTCGTGGCATGCGTCAGGTTCGGGCGAGAGGCGTACGACGTGCTGTCGCGCGCCCCTCGCCGAACCTTACGCAGGAGTCCGGCTTGCGCCGGGACGAACGGGCTAGACCGAGCCGCCCTCGGCGAGCTTCTTGGCGGCCATGCCGGCGGCGATCATCATGATCCCGTCGAACAGGAGCTGGATGCCGACGAGCAGGCCGATCGCCCACGCCGCCGACGACGGCAGGTTGGCGATCACCAGCACGGCGATGACCACGGCGAGCACGCCGTTGACGATCGTCCAGCCGGCGTTCGGCACCTGACCGCGCGCGCCGATGCCCGCGATGATGCGGAACAGGCCGATGATGAGGAAGAAGATCGCGAGCACCCACGTGAGCGTGATCGTGCCCTCGGCCGGGTTGATGATCAGCCAGACGCCGGCGATCACGTAGATGATCGCGACGATGAAGCTCCAGATGCGGTGGCCGGTCGTGCCGCGCGAGATCGCCTCGGCGACGTACGCCACGGCGCCGACGAGCAGCAGGATGCCGACGAGCAGGGTGATGGTCACCGATGCCAGCGGCGGGACGATGATCGCGATGGCGCCGAGAACGGCGCTGATGATGCCGGCGGTGAGCAGCAGCTTCCAGCTCTTGGCGAGCGCGTCCTTCATCTCGGGGGGCATGCCGGGCATGGCGGACATAGGGGGTTCCTCCTGGGGTTGGTCCACTCTGCCCGTACGCCGGTTTGGCCGCGAATCCTGCCGTGGCGCGTCGGCTACGGTACGCACATGCGCCACGTGCCCGACCGCCTCGACCAGGACCGCGCGCTGCTGCTCGTCGTCGACGTGCAGGAGGCCTTCCGGCCGCACATCGACGGCTGGGGCGCGATGGTCGCCCACTGCGACGCGCTGATCAAGGGGTGCGTCGCGCTCGACGTGCCGATCATCGTCACCGAGCAGTACCCGAAGGGCCTCGGCCACACGATCGAGGAGCTCGCCGACGGGCTGGCCGGCGTCACGCCGATCGAGAAGCGCTCGTTCTCGTCGCTCGGCACGCCCGAGACGCTGGACCAGCTCGAGCAGTACGGCCGCGACCAGATCATCGTCTGCGGCATCGAGGCGCACGTCTGCGTGCAGCAGTCCGTCGCCGACATCCTGCGCGGCGGCCGTCAGGCGCACGTGGCGCTCGACGCGATCGCAAGTCGCACGTCGTCGAGCCGCGAGGTCGGCGTGCGCCGGATGCGCGCGGCCGGCATGGTGCCGAGCGGCGTCGAGCTCGCGCTCTTCGAGATGATGGTCGGCGCCGACCACCCGCAGTTCAAGACGATCTCGGGCCTCGTCCGCGATCTCCCCCAGTCCTTCTCCTGAGGAGCCCGCGATGAGCATCACCCTGCACACGCACCCGTTCTCGTCGAACGGCCAGAAGGCGCAGCTGATGCTCGACGTCCTCGGCCTCGACTACGCGACGCTCGAGGTGCCCTTCGAGGTCGAGCGCATCGAGTGGCACACCGCCGTCAACCCGATGGGCGGCATCCCCGCGCTCGTCGATGACGGCTTCCGCCTCGCCGAATCGAACACGATCCTGCGCTATCTCGCCGATCGCGAGGGTCGCGAGGATCTCTACCCGCGCGACCCCAAGGAGCGCGCGACCATCGACTGGGTGCTCGACCTCTGGGCGCTCGTCGTGCGTCCGGCGCTGTTCTCCTACGAGGCCGCCCAGTACGGCATCGTGCTCGGCACCGGTGCGTTCTCGAAGGAGCCAGCACCGGAGGACGAGGTCCAGAAGAAGTTCGACGCCGCCGTGCCGAAGCTGAGCCAGGCGATGCAGGTGCTCGACCCCGTGGGCCCGTGGGCGTGCCTCGGCCGCCGCACGATCGCCGACATCGCGGCGACGCCGGTGCTCCACCGCGTCGCCAACGCCCCCGTCGACCTCGACCAGGTGCCGCGGATGCGGGCGTGGGCCGACGCGTGCCTGGCGATGCCCGAATGGCAGGCGCTCGTCCCGACCTGCGGCGTGCCGACGCGCTGAACTCGGGCTAGGGCGCGCAGGTCGCGTCGGTCGCCGGCGCGTCGAAGATGCGCTCGACGAGCAGGTCCGCGCGCTGCGTGGCCTTCAGCGAGAAGCCGCCCGGGGAGATCGCGCGCAGCACGGTCTGGCCGTCCGGCCCGGGCTGGATGCAGTCGATCACGCCGGACGTCGCCCAGTACGGCATCCAGCGCACCCGCAGCGTGTAGAGGCCGGGCTGCGTGACGGTGCCGCGCAGCTGGTCGTGCTCCTGGCTGAGGATCTTCGCGGTGCCGGGGCCCGTCATCAGCGGCGTCGGATCGGGCAGCTCGTAGATCGTCCAGGCGCCGCGGCGGGCCGCGATCTCCAGGCCGGACGTGCCCGAGCGCAGCAGGTCCGCCTCCGCCTTCGCGCCCTCCGTATCGAGCTTCGTGTTCGGCAGCAGCACGTAGCGCACCGCGCGCGAGCGGAGCCACTCCTGGTACTCGAGCGGCGTGATCGTCTTCTGGTAGAGCACGGGGTTGTCGGCGAGGTCGACCTGGCGGTACCAGCCGCGCACGAGCGCGAAGCCCGCCTTCGGGATCCAGAACGCCTCCCAGCGACCCGCCGTCTGCACCACCTCGACGCGGTAGTCCGGCGAGTGATGGGTGGCGAGGAACCCGACGGCCGGCTGCCAGAAGCTCGACTGCGTGGGGCGCGAATCGGAGCGCGTGACGGCGTCGTAGAGATCGGGTAGCGCGCCGTAGGCGAACGAGCCGACCAGCGCGAGCACGACGAGGAGGCGCGGCCGCCAGCGCTGCACGCCCGCTGCCACCACGAGGATCGGGAAGACGAGGTAGCGCAGCCGTGCGAGGTTGTCGCCGACCGGCGTCGGGATCGCGTAGAGCAGCAGCGCGCCGACGGCCCACAGGATCAGGAGCCACATGATCAGGTGCGTCTCCGGGCGCCGTCGCGCCAGCGCGATGCCGAGGACCGAGACGCCGAGCACCGCCAGCAGGTGCCCGACGAGGAACGGGTACACGCCGTCGGACGGGAACAGGTAGCCGATCGCGGCCTGCACGACGACGAGCGCGCCGAGCCACGCGCCGACGACGAACGTGCGCGGGTCGAAGCGCCGGTGCTCCAGCCAGACGGCGCCGAGGATGAGCGCCAGGAAGACGAAGGCCAGCGGACTCAGGCCCAGCGTGATCGCGCCGAGGATGCCGCCGACGACGTGCCGGTGATGCTGCAGCGCGAGCAGGCAGGCCAGCATCGCCGCGGCGCCGATCGCGTACGCGTACCCGCCCGTGAACAGCGGGCCGAGCGCGAGCAGGCCGAACGCGCGGGCGCCCCACGCCGCGTGCGCGCCCCAGCGCTGCACCACGATCACGGCGAACAGGGCCGCCGATCCCACCGCCGCGAGCAGCGCCATCGTCGCGGGCCCGATCACCTCCTGCGGGAGGTAGACGAGCACCGAGTACGAGATCAGCGGATACTCACCGCCGTACCAGAAGTTGTCCCACAGGACCGCGTCGCGCTCGACGAGCAGCGCGCGGTAGAGATGGGCCGACGCGTCATCGGGCGGCGGCAGCAGCTGCGTGACCGCGAGCGCGCCGAGCAGGCACAGCAGCGCGGCGATGCACGCCTCGCGCAGCACGACGGGCACGCGGAGGTACCACCCCCGCGAGGTCTCGAGATACGCGCTCATCCGGTCACAGGGTACGCGCCGAAGCGCGAAACCCCTTGCGCTTCACCGAATGCTCACGACGCGCTGAGCGACCCGCCCTCGTCCTCGATCGCCTTGCGGCAGCCCGGGCGGGCCAGCACGGCGTCGTAGTGCGCGGCGATCGAGGGCACGGTCCACCAGCCGGCGGCGCCCTCGAGCTCGGTGCCCCACGACGACAGCATCGCGAGGTAGATGTCGGCGATCGTGAACCGGTCGCCGAGCAGGAACGGGCCGCTGCCGAGCTGCCGGGCGATCTCGTCGCGCAGCGCCGTCAGCTCGACCACCGCAGCGGCGACGACCGCGTCGGAGCCATTGGGGTCCGCCGTGTGGCGTGCCGGGTAGAAGAACCGCATGTAGGCGGCCTGCACCGTGTTCGTCAGGAACATCAGCCAGCGCATCGCCTCGGAGCGCTCGGGCGTGCCGACCTTCGGGATCAGCTCGTGGTCGGGGAAGGCGTCGGCGAGATGCAGGCAGATCGCGGCCGACTCCGTCAGGACCAGCTCGTTGTGCTTGAGGGTCGGCACCTTGCCGAACGGGCTCATCTCGAGATAGCCCGCCGGTGCCGTGGGCACGCCGTCGTCGTCGCGCTCGACGAGCACGAAGTCGTACAACGTGCCGATCTCCTCGAGGACCATGTGCGGAGCGGAGGTGGCGGTGCCGGGGATGCCGTAGAGGGTGATCATGCGACGCAGCGTAGCGATGGCGCGCGCAACCCGCCGATCTACGATGCGCGCATGCACCGCGCGCCGCATGCCGAGTCGGGGCGCCGGCCGTCGCTCGCGTCGGTGCTGCCGCTCGTGCTGCTCGCGGCGGCGCTCGCGGTCGTGCTCGCCGCCCGGCTGATCGGGTGGTCCGCGACGCCCGGCGTGACCGCGTTCTCCACCGTCTTCCTGTCGATCGTCGTGCAGGCGACGCCGTTCCTCGTGCTCGGCGTCCTCCTGTCCGCGGCGATCGTGGCGTTCGTCCCCGCCGACCTCGCCGAACGCGCCCTGCCGCGCAACCGCGCGCTCGCCGTACCCGTTGCGGGCGCCGCCGGTATCCTCCTGCCCGGGTGCGAGTGCGCGTCCGTGCCGGTCGCCAGCGGCCTGATGCGCAAGGGCGTCACGCCCGCCGCCGCGCTCACCTTCCTGCTCGCCGCGCCGGCCGTCAATCCGATCGTGCTCGCCGCCACCTGGGTCGCGTTCCCCGACGACCACCGGATGGCGCTCGCCCGTCTGCTCGCCTCACTCGGCGCCGCCATGGTGGTGGGCTGGCTCTGGGTCGCCTTCGGGCGCACCTCGTGGATCCGCCTGCCGGCGCGCGCGAGCGCGGCCGACGGCACGCGCTGGCTGACGTTCCGCCACGGCGTGGTGCACGACTTCCTCCACGCCGGCGGCTACCTCGTCGTCGGCGGGCTGATCTCCGCGGTGATCAACGTCGTCCTGCCCGCCAGCTGGGTCGATTCGCTCGCCGAGCAGGCGATCGCCGGCGTGCTCGTGCTCGCGCTGCTCGCCGTCGTGATGTGCATCTGCAGCGAGGCCGACGCCTTCGTCGCCGCGAGCTTCACGCAGTTCAGCCCGACCGCCCAGCTGGCGTTCATGGTCGTCGGGCCGATGGTCGATCTCAAGCTCGTGGCGATGCAGGCCGGCATCTTCGGGCGCGGCTTCGCCGCTCGCTTCGCGCCGGTCGCGTTCGTCTGCGCGATCGTCGCCAGCGTGATCGTGGGCTGGGCGATCCTGTGACGCGCGCCATCCAGATCCTGCTGCTCGCGGCCATGCTCGGGCTCCTGCTGCGGCTGCTCGCCCGCGGCGAGTACGTGTACTACGTGAAGCCCGGACTGCTGCCCGCGCTGATCGCCGCCGCCATCGTGCTCGCCCTGATGCTCCTGTTCGTGGTCAAGGACGCCTGGTCGGCGGCCGGTGCGGAGGCCCACGACGGGCACGATCACCACGGGCACGACCACGGCGGGCACGACCATGCCGAGCCGCTGGCCGCGCTCCTGCTCGCGCTGCCCCTGCTCGTCGTGCTGACGGTCGCCCCCTCCCCGCTCGGCGCCTACTCGGCGACCCGCGGCACCGGCGGCGCCCAGCCGGTCGAGCGCTCGTTCGCGCCGCTGCCGGCCGGTGACCCGGTCGAGCTGGCCGTGCCGGAGTTCGTGGAGCGGGCCCAGTCGGACGACGGCAGCACGGTGGCGGGACGCGAGGTGCGCCTCGTCGGCTTCGTGACCCCCAACCCCGACGGCCCGTGGTGGCTCACGCGCTTCGTCGTCTCGTGCTGCGCCGCCGACGCGACGGCCTACCGCGTCGTCGCGCGCGGCGGCCCACCGCTCGAGGCCGACACCTGGGTGGCCCTCACCGGCCACTGGGTCCGTTCCGCCGGCGCACCCGACGGCATCCCGACCCTGCAGGTCGTCGAGCACGAGCTGGCGCAGCCACCGAGCAATCCCTACGCCGGCTAGCGGCGGCGAGTCACCCGTTCGGCACCGGCGGTGGCGTACGCCCCTCGGCGAGCGCCTCGATCAGCGGGTAGACGAGCGCATGGTCCTGCACGGGCTGGGCCGGGTCGATCACGTCATGCGGCAGGCCGAGGCTCTTCGGCAGGTGCACGACCTGCACGTCCACGCCGTCGGCGCGCCACTCGTCGATCACCTGCTCGGCCGCGGCGTTCGAGATCGTCGTGTCGGCGTCGTTGATCACGAACGCGATCTGCTTGCCGATCGGCGGATGCGCGGCCGCCTGACCCATCACGTAGCGGCCGAGGCGCAGCATCTGACCGACACCGCGCGTCGGCGTCTCCGGATAGGCGTGGTCGCCGAGCCCTTCGCCGCTGCTCGGGATCGCGATATTCGGCATCCGCGCGAACAGGTTCCCGACCGCGTACTGCACCGGGCCGGGGAAGCCGCCGAGCTGGTAGGCCGGGGCGATGATCACGGCGCGCTGCACCTCGGGCCGCTCGATCACCGACCACGTGGAGATCAGCCCGCCGAGCGACAGCCCCATCACCGTCACGTGATCGCCGAGCCCCGTGGCGATGTCGACCGAACGATCCGCATAGTCCCGGAACTGCTCGGCCTCGATGCCGGCGAGACCGCCGGGGCCATTCGCCTGACCGTGGCCGGGCGCGCGCAGCACGACGACGTTGGCACCCTGCTGCTCGAGCTGCTCCGCCAGCTTCACCATCTGCTCCGGGCAGTTCGTGAGCCCGTGGAAGAGGACGATCACGTTCTCCGTGCGCTGCCCGGACGTGAACAGCCGCGAGTGGCAGTCGTCGACGACACCGAGTGCGGACTCATCGGCGCCGTACGCGTCGAACGCGGCCACCGCCTCGTCGTACGTCGCGGTCGGGCGCGGCTGGGGGCCGAGATCACCCACGCGCAGGGGGATCAGCGCGATCACGAGCAGCGTGGCGACGATCACGGCGACCGCGATGAGCACGGCGAGCACGATGACGCTCCACCACGAGCGCCGTCGAAGGGGCGCGGATTCTGCGGCGTCTCCGGTCATGGCCGGAATCCTACGCACCGCGTGCCGCCACGGAGGCCCCTGCCCCCGCGACGGCACGCCGCTGCGTCAGAACCCGCCGGGCGTGCGACCGGGGATCCAGTCGGTGCCGGCCAGCGGCACCTGCGCCATCGCGGCCGACTCGATGGTCAGCGCCACGAGGTCCTCGGGCTCGAGGTTGTGGATGTCGCTCTTGCCCGCGGCGCGCGCGAGCGTCTGGATCTCGAGCGTCATCGTCTTCAGGTAGTTGTTGAGCCGACGGCCGCCCTGCTCCGGGTCGAAGCGCGCGGCCAGCTCCGGATCCTGCGTCGAGATGCCCGTGGGGTCCTTGCCCTCATGCCAGTCGTCGTAGAAGCCGGCAGCCGACCCGATCTTCGCGTACTCGTCCGCGTAGGCCGGATCGTTGTCGCCGAGGGCGATCATGGCCGCGACGCCGACCGACACCGCGTCCGCGCCGAGCGCGAGCGCCTTGGCGGCGTCGGCGCCGTTGCGGATGCCGCCGGAGACGATCAGCTGCACCTCGCGGTGCATGCCCATCTCCTGCAGCGCCGTCACGGCCTGGCGGATGCACGCGAGCGTCGGCAGGCCGACGTGCTCGATGAACACATCCTGCGTGGCGGCGGTGCCGCCCTGCATGCCGTCGAGCACGATCACGTCCGCACCGGCCTTCACGGCCAGCTGCGTGTCGTAGTACGGGCGGCTCGCGCCGATCTTGATGTAGATCGGCTTCTCCCAGTCGGTGATCTCGCGGATCTCCTCGATCTTGATCTCGAGGTCGTCCGGGCCGGTCCAGTCCGGATGGCGGCAGGCGGAGCGCTGGTCGATGCCCTTCGGCAGGTTGCGCATCTCGGCGACGCGATCCGAGATCTTCTGGCCGAGCAGCATGCCGCCGCCGCCCGGCTTGGCGCCCTGGCCGACGACGACCTCGATCGCGTCGGCGCGACGCAGATCGTCGGGGTTCATGCCGTAGCGCGACGGGAGCAGCTGGTAGACGAGGATCTCGGAGTGCCCACGCTCCTCCTCCGTCATGCCGCCGTCGCCGGTGGTCGTGGACGTGCCCGCCATGGTGGCACCACGGCCGAGAGCCTCCTTGGCCGGGCCCGACAGCGCGCCGAAGCTCATGCCGGCGATCGTGACGGGGATCTTCAGGTGGATCGGCTTCTTGGCGAAGCGCGTGCCGAGCACGACGTCGGTCGTGCACTTCTCGCGGTAGCCCTCGAGGGGGTAGCGCGACATCGACGCGCCGAGGAACAGCAGGTCGTCGAAGTGCGGCAGCTTGCGCTTGGCGCCGAAGCCGCGGATGTCGTAGATGCCCTGGCTCGCCGCGCGACGGATCTCGTGGATCGTGTTGCGGTCGAAGATGTAGGACTCCTTGAGCCCCGGATGCCAGTTGGTGCCGTTCGCGCCGTTGGGATCGAAGTCGGTCATCGTCAGCTCCCTAGTACGCGCCGGCGTTGTCGATGTTGAAGTTGTAGAGCGTGCGAGCCGAGCCGTAGCGCTTGAACTCGTCCACCTTCGCGTCGGCCCCGGCGGCCTCGAGCAGGCGGCCGAGCTCCTCGCGGTGGAAGTCCTTGAGCTCCTTCTCGATGCAGTCCGCGCCGAGGCCCTTGACGGAGCCGCGCACGTAGATGTGCGTCTCGTAGATCGAGTCGCCGAGCGCGTCGCCGGCGTCGCCGCACACCACCAGCGCACCCGACTGCGCCATGAACGCGCTCATGTGGCCGATGTCGCCCTTGACGACGATCTCCACGCCCTTCATGGAGATGCCGCAGCGCGCGGCCGCATCGCCGTCGACGACCACGAGGCCGCCGCGACCCGTCGCTGCGCACGCCTGCGAGGCGTTGCCGGTGATGCGGATCGTGCCGCTCATGATGTTCTCGCCGACGCCGACGCCGGCGTTGCCGTCGATCGTCACGTTGGCGTGCTTGTTCATGCCGGCGGTGTAGTAGCCCGTGTGGCCCTCGATCAGCACGTCGAGGTCGGCGTCGATGCCGACCGCCAGCGCGTGGGCGCCATTCGGGTTGACGATCTTCCAACTCTTGGGGCCGCTGCCGTTCTTGGCGTCATGCAGCCGCTGGTTCAGCTCGCGCAGCGGCGTGACGGCGAGGTCGACGACCTCGATGTCGGTCGCAGTCGTCATCAGACCTTCTCCTTCTCCCACGCGTAGATCGTCGCGGGAGCGGGCTCCCACGTCTGCGCCTTCTCGGCGCCCGGCAGCGTCGCGATCGAGCGGTACTCGGACGACATGGCGACCCACTCGTCCGTCTCGGCGATCACGGCCGGCTTGCACGCGATCGGGTCGCGCACCACGGCGAAGCCGTCGCGCGTGCCGATCAGGAACGTGTAGAAGCCGTCGAGATCCTCGAAGGCGTTGTCCATCATCTGCTGCATGGAGTCGCCCTCGCGCTGACGCCACATCATGTAGCCGGCGGCGACCTCGGTGTCGTTCTCCGTCTGGAAGCGGATGCCCTCGCGGCGCAGCATGCGGCGCAGGCCGTTGTGGTTCGACAGCGAGCCGTTGTGGACGAGGCACAGGTCCAGGCCCGTCGAGAACGGATGCGAGCCGGCGGTCGTCACCTTCGACTCGGTCGCCATGCGCGTGTGTCCCAGCGCGTGCGTGCCGTTGAGGCTCTTGATGTCGAACGTCTCGATGAACGCCTCGGGACGGCCGGTCTCCTTGTAGATCTCGATCGCCTCGCCGGCGCTCATGATCTTGACGTCGGGGAAGAACTCCTCGACCCAGGCCTCCACCGGCGCGGCATCGGCGTGCGCGATCACCACGGCGTGGTTCGCGCGGCGCTCGATCGAATGCTCGGCGCCGAAGGCGTCCTGCATCGCGGTGCGGAGGACCTCCCAGTCGTAGGCGGCGTCGTCGTGCTGGAGCGTCAGCTTGGTCTGCCCCGTGGCGACGGGATTGCGGTAGAAGGCGACGCCGGCGCTGTCCGGCCCGCGGTCGCTCATCTCATGCAGCATGGGCGCCAGCAGCGCGCCCAGATTCGCCTCGACCTCAGGGGTCTTGGCGAACAGTCCCACGATTCCGCACATCTTCCGGCCTCCAGCACGTGTAGTCGTCGCGCACGGCAGGCGTCCCCGCCGGCACAGGCGCCAATGGTACAGACATCGAGCCTTTAGGGAAGGCGGATGAGCCGTTCCCGTCAGACCGACTTCGGAGCGCCGGTGTGTCGGGTGCGCACACACCGCGGCGAAGCGGATACGGTGCCGCCCATGACCTACGACGCCGTGATCGTCGGGGGAGGCCACAACGGCCTCACCGCCGCCGCCTACCTGGGGCTCGCCGGTCGCCGCGTGCTCGTCCTCGAGCGCCTCGACGAGACCGGCGGCGCCGCCGTCTCCGAGCGCCCCTTCAAGGGCGTGGACGTGCGCGTCTCGCGCTACGCGTACCTCGTCTCGCTGATGCCGAGCGAGCTGATTCGCGAGCTCGACCTCGAGCTCGACCTCCGCTCGCGCGAGGTCTCGTCGTACACGCCGACGCACCGCGACGGACGCGACACGGGCCTGCTCGTCGCGCGCCACGACCCGACGACCGCCCTGTCGATGCGCTCGCTGACCGGCACCGACCGCGCCTTCGCGCAGTGGCAGGCGTTCTACGCCGACGCGCAGGAGATCGCGACGCGCCTCGCCCCCACCCTGCTCGGCACCCTCCCGTCGAAGGACGAGGCCCGCGCGCTGTTCTCCGACATCCCGCACGTCTGGGAGGCCTTCGCCGAGCGCCCGCTGGGCGAGTGGATCGAGCGCTCGATCGACGACGACCTCCTCCGCGGCGTGGTGCTGACCGACGCCCTGATCGGCACGTTCGCGTCGGCCCACGAGGCCTCGCTCCAGCAGAACCGCTGCTTCCTCTACCACGTCGTCGGCGACGGCACGGGCGACTGGAAGGTCCCCGCCGGCGGCATGGGCGCCGTCTCCGCCGCGCTCGATCGCGCGGCACGCAAGGCCGGTGCGGAGATCCTGACCGGCGCCGACGTCATCGCGATCCGCGAGACCCCCGACGGCGCCGAGGTGACGTGGCGCGACGCGACAGGCGAGCACACCACCCACGCGCCGACCGTGCTCGCGAACGTCGCACCGACCGTCCTCGCGCGCCTGATGGGCGACGAGCCGCCGCTGCCGAAGCCGATCGGCCCGCAGCTGAAGATCAACATGGTGCTGACGCGCCTGCCGAAGCTGAAGAGCGGCCGCGACCCGAAGGAGGCCTTCGCCGGCACCCTCCACATCGACGAGGGCTACGCCGAGCTCGAGACCGCGTACCGCGAGGCGAAAGGCGGCCGGCTGCCGTCCAGGCCGCCGAGCGAGCTCTACTGCCACACCCTCACCGATCCGTCGATCCTGTCGGCGGAGCTGCAGGCGAAGGGCTACCAGACGCTGACGCTGTTCGGCCTGCACGCGCCCGACGCGCTGTTCGCCGCCGATCCGAAGGGCATCACCGCCGAGTACATGGCGCGCACCATCGCCGGGTTCGAGGCGCACCTCGCGGAGCCGCTCGCCGATGTGCTCGCGCTCGACCAGGACGGTCGACCGTGCATCGAGGCCAAGTGCGGCCTCGACCTCGAGGAGGCGCTCGGCCTGCCCGGCGGCAACATCTTCCATCGCGACCTGCAGTGGCCGTGGGCCGAGTCGCCCGAGGAGGTCGGCACCTGGGGCGTCGCCACGCAGTACGACCGCGTGCTGCTGTGCGGATCCGGTGCGCGCCGCGGCGGCGCGGTCTCCGGCATCGCCGGCCGCAGCGCGGCCATGCACCTGCTGGGCCGTCGTTAGCTCCGACTCCGTCGTTAGCTCCGACTCGCCAGTCGCGGCTCCATCGCTGCGCGTGGTGGCGGGACTGGTCGAGATCAGCAGCTCTCGTGCGCTCACTACACTTGCCGCATGAGCGACTTCCCTGATCTGATCACCTCCACGGAGGACCTCGAAGCCGTCTACGGGCCGCCAGCCGAGCTCGTGAGGAACAAGTGCATCGACCGCCTCGATGAGCACTGCCGCGCGATCATCGCGTTGTCGCCATTCGTCGCCATCGCCGCTGCAAACGACCGCGGCACGACCGACGTATCGCCGCGCGGCGGACCGCCCGGCTTCGTACGCGTGGTCGACGACCGACGCCTGCTGGTGCCGGACGCGACCGGTAACCACACGTGCGACATCCTCCACCACATCGTCTCCGGCGGTCGTGTCGGACTGCTGTTCACGATCCCCGGCGTGTCGGAGACGCTGCGCGTCCGCGGAACGGCGTGCGTGACACGCGACCCCGCCATGCTGGAAGGCCTTCAGACAGGTGGCGCTCCCGCGCGACTGGCCATTGGCGTCACCGTCGAGGCGGCCTTTCTCCACTGCGCAAAGGCATTCATTCGCTCCGGGCTCTGGCAGCCGGAGACGTGGCCCGACGCGAGCGGGCTCGCGCGTCCCGCCCAGATCTGGGCCGACCATGTCGCCCAGCCGGGGCTCGACGTCGACGAGTTGGAACGCGAGATCGACGACAGTTACGTCAACGAGATCTAGACTCGTCGCCGATCCGGCCAGGGACGGCTTCTCTCGATTCGCTGCCCGCGCGGATCAGCGGAAGCGGCTCGGGTCGAGCAGCGGATCGGTCGCGTCGGCGTCGCCGGTGATGCAATCGGCGACGAGCTCGCCCGTCACCGGCGCGAGCGTGATCCCGAGCGTGCCGTGGCCCGACGCGATGATCACGCGCGGGTCACCCGGCAGCGGGCCGATCAGCGGCATCGAATCGGAGCTGAGCGGGCGCTGCCCCATCCAGATGTGCGACGGCTCGTCCGGCACGCCGGTGAGGTTGCGCTGCCCCGCCTCGCGCAGCGCATCGACGCGACGCGTGTCAATCGACTCCGGGTCCGTGCCGATCTCCAGCGTGCCCGCGATGCGGATGCGGCCGTCCAGTGGCGTCGCGACGCAATGCGCCTCGGTGAAGTAGATCGGGCGCTGCGCGTCGGACACGGCGCCCTCGAACTCCACGTGGTAGCCCTTGGCCGGCGTGATCGGCAGCGACGTGCCGACGTCCTCGGCGAAGCGGCGGGTCCAGACACCCGCCGCGACGACGACGCGCTCGCACGTGATCGCCCCGCGCGTCGTGGCCAGGCGGATGCGCGGGCCGGAGCGGTCGATGCGGAGGACCTCGACGTCCTCGATGATCGTGCCGCCGTGCCTGCGGACGCCCTCGCCGACGCACTCGGTGAAGCGCAGCGAATCGACGTGGCCGTCATCGGTGGCGAGCGCGCCGTGCGTCGCGCCGGACACCGAGGGCTCGAGTGCCGCGATCTGCGCCTCGTCGAGCTCCTCGATCGCGAGTCCGGCGTGGCGCGCCTCGGCGACGACCGTCGCCCGCTTCGCCTCCGCCTCCGGCCCGGACCACAGGTTGAGCGTGCCGTTCATCACCAGTCCCGTGCCGAGCTCCTCGCTCCACTCGCGGTGCAGTTGCGTCGAGCGGAGCGCGAGCTCGCGCAGCAGCTGCGTGCCCTCCTCCGCCCGCTCCTCGCTGAGCGACGACGCGGTGAAGCGCGCGACCCAGGCGAGCTCGCTCGGCTTCGGCCGCAGCTTCAGCGGCGCCTTCGGGTCGAGCAGGAAGCGGAGCCCGTCCCGCAGCGCCGCGGGTGACGCCGTGCGATCCGAGTGACTCGGCGTGATCATGCAGGCCGTGCCCGCCGAGGCACCGCTGCCGATGCGGTCGCGCTCCAGAACCGCGGTTTCGACCCCGCGCTTGGCCAGCAGGTAGGCCACGCTGAGACCGACGGCTCCGCCGCCGATCACCACGACCTCGGCCGATGGGGGTAGCTCGCTCACGGCAGGGAGGTTACAGGCGTTTCACCTGCGGGTGCGGGCAGCGTCGGCTAGCCGCGCAGCTTGGCGAGCAGACGCCATGCACCGGGCAGCAGCGCGCCGGCGAGGTACAGCTTCAGCAGATCCCCCGGCACGAACGGATAGAGCCCGTACTCGAGCGTGGTCGCGAGGTCGAGGCCCTGATCGGCCTTGAGCCAGACGAGACCGCAGGCATAGATGATCACCGTGCCGGTCAGCATCGCCGTGACCGCCGACGAGAAGCGGCGATCCCAGCGGCGCTGCGCGAGCAGGCCGACGACGACGGCGGCGAGGATGAAGCCGATCAGGTAGCCGCCCGTCGCGCCGATCACCACGTCGAGCCCGTGCGTGCGATCGGCGAAGACCGGCAGGCCCACGATGCCCATCAGCAGGTAGACCGCCGCGGTCAGGCCGCCGCGCAGAGCGCCGTACGACGCGCCGATCAGCAGCACGCCGAACGTCTGGAGCGTGATCGGCACCGGCGTGAACGGCAGCTCGAACGAGATCTGCGCGCAGAGCGCCAGGAACAGCGCACCGCCGAGGATCAGCAGGGCGTCGGTGAGGACACCGGTGCGCGGGATGACGGCGAGACGGAGCGTGGCGGCGTTCATGCCGGGCAGGCTAGCAGCGCGGTGCAGTCACCCATCGGTCGGCGTCTCAGATTGCACGCCGGCCGCACGGGCCGGCTACCACCGGATCCCTCAGGTGTCGCAGGCGGGATCGATCTCGTCCACCCACGCGAGGTCGGGCGCGACCTGCGACAGCACCCGCCGAATGCGCTTGGCGTGCGGGTTGCGGTTGAACCGGAGCTCCGCGCCGTCCGCGCGCACGAACGCCACCGCGTTGGAGCGCGCCGCGACCCGCGCGACCTCGTCGAACGGCACCTCGAACGTGGCGCCATCGGCATGGACGACGACAGCCGACGTCGGCGTGAGCAGCTGGTCCTCCACCCACAGGCGCCGGCGGCCGAGCCAGCCGAGACCCAGCACGCCGATGGCGGCGAGCACGAGCGCAGCCTGCAGGAGCAGGCTCGACGCGGCGAACGAGCCGACGACGAGGAAGACCGCGCCGACGACGCCGAAGTGCAGCGCCGGCATCCGCCGCCGATGCCGGAACAGCACCTGGGCCTGCGGCGGGGCGGTCTGGGTGACGCTCATGCAGCAACCCTAGTGCATGCCGGGCTGGCTCCGATGACCGCGCCCACGCTACGGTTCCGCGCATGAGCGAAGCGATCTGGCAGCTGTCCGCCGTCGAGCAGGCGCACCGCATCAAGCGCGGCGAGCTGTCCCCCGTTGCGGTCGTGCAGAGCTCGCTCGACCGCATCGCGGAGGTGAACCCGCAGCTCAACTGCTTCTGCTTCACCTTTCCCGAGCGCGCGCTCGAGCAGGCGCGCGCCGCCGAGCGGGCCGTGGCGGACGGCGCGACGCTCGGCCCGCTGCACGGCGTGCCGATCGCGATCAAGGACCTCACCGCGACGAAGGGCGACCGCACCACGCTCGGGTCGTACTCGCATGAGCACCACGTGCCCGACTACGACAGCGTGATCGTCGAGCGCCTGCGCGCCGCAGGGGCCATCGTGGTGGGCAAGACGACCACGCCCGAGTTCGCGTACTCGAGCTTCACACGCAGCCCGCTGTGGGGACCGACCCGCAACCCGTGGAACCCGGACCTCAATCCCGGCGGATCCTCCGGCGGCTCCGCCGTCGCGGTTGCCACCGGCTGCGTGCCGCTCGCCGAGGGCACCGACATGGGCGGCTCCGTGCGCATCCCGGCGAGCTACTGCGGCCTCGTCGGCCTCAAGCCCGCGTTCGGGCGCATCCCGCTCGACGTCGTGCCGTCCAGCTGGGACACGATCCACCACTTCGGGCCCCTGGCCCGCACGATCGACGACGCGCGGCTGTTCCTGCTCGCGGCGTCCGGGTACGACGATCGCGATGCGCTGTCGCTGACGACCACGCTCGACTGGACGACGCCGATCCCGAGCGACGTGCGCGGCCTGCGCCTGGCGCTCGACGTCGATCTCGGCGACTACGTCGTCGACCCGCAGGTCGAGCGCGAGGTGCGGGCGGCCGCGGCCGCACTCGCCGACGCCGGCGCGATCGTCGAGGAGGTGGACCTCGGCTGGACGCGCGAGGTCGCCGACGCGTGGGGCGAGCACTGGAGCGTCTACCTGGCGGCGTGGTTCGGCGACACCCTGCCCGAGTACGGCGACAGGATGGACCCCACCGTGAAGCGGCTGATCGAGCACGGCCTGAAGATGGATGCCGTCACCTTCAAGCGCCTCGAGCTGGTGCGCCAGCGGGCCTGGGCGCAGCTCGCCGCCGTGCACCGCGACTACGACGCGCTGCTCTGCCCGACGATGGCGCAGCTGCCGCTGCCGATCGACACGGACGAGTACGCCCACTACCGCACGCAGGACGATGGCCGCTACTACGCGCTCGACATGACGAGCCAGTTCAACTTCACGAGCCCGTGCCCGGCGCTGAGCGTACCCGCCGGCTGGTCCGACGAGGGCCTGCCCGTCGGCCTGCAGATCGTCACGCGCAAGGATCGCGACGACGTCGCACTGCGGATCGGCGCCGCCGTCGAGGCTGTCCGCCCCTGGGCGGATCGCCGCCCGGCGATCTAGGCGCTACGCGCCGCCGAGGCCCGGCCCGGGGCTGGGACCCCAGGGATCCCGGCCGTCGGCGGGCAGCGGCACGTCGATCGAGGCGAGGTAACCGGCGATCATCCGGTAGACGCCGGCGAGGACGCTCAGCTCGAGCAGCCCCTCCA
>CAZPQP010000009.1:10391-21921 GCA_964588635.1 uncultured Bifidobacterium sp. | reverse complement strand
GTCGGCAATGGCGGTGCGGGTGGTGGCGGCTATTACGGCGGTGGCGGCGGCTACTTGAACGGCGGCGGCGGCGGCTCGTCGTACACGGCCGCCGGGGTGTTCAACGTGTCCCACACGCAGGGGTACAGCGCCGCCACGGGCAACGGCTCGCTGGCGCTGACCATCCCGCAGGCGGCGACCCCGACGCTGAGCAAGGCGGTCCCGGGCGACGGCCAGGTGGCCGTCGGGTGGAACGCGAACCCCGTCACCGACCTCGTCGGCTACAAGGTCTACCGCGGCACCAGCGCCAACCCGACCACGCAGATCGGAGCGCTCATCCCGGCCGGGACCAACCAGTACGTGGACGCCACCGCCGTCAACGGCACGACGTACCACTACCGCGTCAAGGCGGTGTTCCTCGTCAACGGCGTGAACACCGAGTCGGATTACTCGGGCAACATCTCGGCGACGCCGTCGACGGCCGGTGGCTCGCAGCTCTTCTCGTGCACCAACGCCGCGCAGACGTGGACGGTGCCGGCCGGTGCCCAGTGGATCCAGGTCGATGCGATCGGCGCGCGTGGCGGCCAGACGTCGCCGGCGACGTCGAACGGCGGTCGCGGCGGGCGCGTGCAGGGCTTCGTGCCGGTCACGCCGGCCGCCTCGGTGCAGGTGAACGTCGGCTGCACGACCGCGACGGCGACCGGCGGCTTCGGCGGCGGCGGCGCCGGCGGCGGCACGGGCTCCGGTGGCGGCGGCGCCTCCGACGTGCGCGTCGGCGGCACCGGACTGGCCAATCGCCTGCTCGTCGCGGGCGGTGGCAGCGGCTCCGGCGGTGGCACCGGTGGCAACGTCAACCACGGCGGTCTCGGCGGCGGCACCACGGGCGGGCAGGGCCAGGCCTACAACTCGCCGACGTACTACGGCGGCGCCGGCGGATCGCAGACGGCCGGCGGTGCGTCCGGCTGGTACGGCGGCAACGTCGCGACTGACGGCGCGTCCGGCATCGGCGGAGCGGGGAACGGCGCCATGGGCGGCGGTGGCGGCGGCGGCTACTACGGCGGCGGCGGCGGCGCGTACAACGGCGGCGGCGGCGGCTCGTCGTGGGCGACGCCGTCGGCGCTGGTCACCTCGAGCACGCAGGGCGACGCGGCGGCGACCGGCAACGGCAGCATCCGCATCACGTGGTTCGTCGACACGACCGCTCCCGTCGTCTCCGACCTCACGTCGACGTCGGTCGACGGCACCTACCGCCTCGGCGCCGTGATCCCGGTCAGCGTGCGCTTCTCCGAGGCCGTCGTCGTCACGGGCACGCCGACGCTGACCGTCAACGCCGGCACCCGCAACGTGACGCTCACGTACGCGAGCGGGTCGGGCACCTCGGAGCTCACCTTCACGTACACCGTCGCGACCGGCGACGCGACGCCCGCACTCGACAACGCAAGCGCGTCGGCGTTGGCGCTCGCGGGCGGCACGATCAAGGATGCGGCGGGCAACAACGCAACCCTGACGCTGCCCGCGCCCGCCGCGGCGGGCTCGCTGTCGGCGACGCGCACGCTTCGCATCGACGCCGCCGCCCCGGCGACCCCGCTCAACCTCGCCATCCGCGGCTCGGGCAACGCCGCGACGCTCACGTGGTCCGCGGTCGCCGACAGCGACGTCGCCTCGTACCGCCTCTACAAGGGCACGAGCGCCGCGCCGACCACCGAGTACGCGTCGGTGCCCAGCCCCGGCACGAGCTACACCGATCGCCCGCTGCCGCGCGGCATCACGCTCTGCTACCGCATCGTCGCCGTCGACACGTCCGGCAACGCGAGCCCGTACTCGAGCGACGTCTGCTACACGGTGCCCGCCGGCGGGCCGAGCGAGCCCACGATCTCGGCCGCCGCGCAGTCGGCCTCGCCGAAGCCGCTGATCACCGGCACCACGGCCCCCGGCACGACGATCACCGTCTACGACTTCGGCGTCCAGCTCGCCACGGGGGTCGCCGTCGCCGGTGATGGCACGTGGTCGTGGCGCCCCTCCACCAACCTCGCGGTCGGCCTCCACGAGTACAGCGCGATCGCAACCGACGCCTCGAACCTGGTCAGCTCGCAGACGCCGGGTGCGCCGCAGGAGATCCTCAACAACGACGTCACGCCGCCCACGTTCACGTCGGTGACGACGACGCTCGCCAGCGGGTCCTACCGAGCCGGCACGGTGATCCCGATCGACCTCACGTTCTCCGAGGCGATGGACGTCGATACGACGGGCGGGACCCCGCGCATCGCCCTGACCGGCGGTCGCTACGCCATGTACGCGAGCGGCCTCGGCACGGCCGTGCTGCGCTTCGCGTACACGACCCAGGCCGGCGACACGGTGGCCGCGCTCGACTACCTCTCCACGACGGCGCTGGAGCTCAACGGCGGCGCGATCACCGATCTCGCCGGTCTGGCGCCGTCGCCGGCTGTCGTCTTCCCGACGCCGGGCGCCGTGGGCTCGCTGAGCAACGGCAGGACGATCACGATCGACACGACGGCACCGACCGTCTCGACCTACACCTGCCCGACCAGCACGCGCACCTCGAGCATCAGCTGCTCGCTGCTCCTCAGCGAGCCGGTCTCCGGCGTGACCGCCGCCGCCTTCTCCATCAGCGGCACCTCGACGGGGTGGGTGGTCGACAGCGTCAGCGGCGTCGGCGCCGGCCCGTACACGGTCGCCCTGAGCGCGCCGGCTCCGGTCGACGGCACCGTCACCCTGCAGCTCGACGGCAGCCTCGTGGCGGATCTCGCGGGCAACGTGCTGAGCGGCACGGCGACGCCCAGCACCGGCGTGATCACGGTCGACGGCACGGCACCGACGGTCGCCTCGTTCACCGGGCCGTCCACACCGTCCAGCGGCACCAGCAAGGCCTGGACGCTCACGCTGTCGGAGGCCGTATCCGGCCTGACGACGGCCGACTTCAGCGTCGGCGGCACCGCCACGGGCTGGACGGTGGCGAGCGTCATCGGCAGCGGCCCGTACACCGTCACGCTCACGGGCACGTCGCCTGTCGACGGCACGCTCTATCCGATTCTCGCCGCGGGTGGCGTCGCCGACGCCGTCGGCAACACGGCACCGGCGGCGGCGACGAACGGCGCGACGATCACCATCGACAACACCGCGCCGACCGCGACCGCCTTCACGGCGACGACGCCGACGAAGGCCACGTCGATCACGTACTCGCTCACCCTCAGCGAGGCCGTCCCTGGTCTCACGACAGGCAGTTTCAGCGTTGGCGGCACCGCCACCGGCTGGAGCGTCACGGGTCTGACCGGAGCGGGCACCGGGCCGTACACCGTCACCGTCTCCGGGTCGTCGACGACGGCGGGCACGGTGCTGCTGACGATCGCCGGTGGCGTCCTCGCGGACGCGGCGGCCAATGCGAACGCCACGATCTCGGCCAACCCCGTCACCGTCGACCGCACGGCACCGACCGTCACGCTCGTGCCCGCGGTCACGCTGACGGGCGGTACGACCATCGCCTACACCGCGACCTTCAGCGAGGCCGTCACCGGTCTCAGCGCCGGCAAGCTGTCGTTCAGCGGCACGTCGGCGGGCTGGGCGATCGGCTCGATCACCGGTTCGGGCACGACCTACACGATCAACGCCGTCGGCCCCAGCTCGCCCGACGGCACCGTGATCCTCACCCTCAACCAGAACACGGTCGTCGATGCGGCCGCCAATGCCGGTCCCGGCACCGCCACGGCGGCGACGACCGTGACCGTCGACCGCAGCGCTCCGACCGTCGCCGCGTTCGCGCCGACCACCGCAACGCCGACCAACGCAACGAGCCTGTCGTACAGCCTCACGTTCTCCGGCCCGGTCACCGGTCTGACGGCTGCCGACTTCGCGCTGACCGGCACCTCGACGGGCTGGAGCGTCGGCACGCCGACCGACGCCGGTGCGGGGGCGTACACGATTCCCGTCACGGCCTCGAGCCCGACCAACGGCACGGTCATCCTCACGCTGGCCGCCGATGGCGTCGCCGATGCGGCGGCCAACACGGGTCCTGCCACGGCTCAGGTCGCCTCGACGGTCACCATCGACCGCACCGCGCCCGTGGTCACCGCCTTCGCGCCGGTCACGGCCTCGCCGAGCAACAGCGGCACCGTCGCCTTCTCCGTGGCCTTCAGCAAGGCCGTCACCGGCATCACCACGGGCGACTTCTCGGTGGTGACCGCGACGGGCTGGACGGTCGCGTCGGTCGTGGGCAGCGGTGCAGGCCCGTACACCGTCACGCTCACCAACGGCTCGCCCTCGGACACCACGGTCGGCCTGCGCCTGGCCGCCGGCGCCGGTGCCGATGCGGCGGGCAACACCGTGCCGGCCGCGAACGCCGACGCCGCGGCGACGATCACGATCGACGTCACGCCACCGTCGTCCACGCCGGTGATCACGTCGGGTCCCGCCAGCGCCATCAACACCACCGCCACCAGCGTCGCGTTCTCCGGCGCTGGAGCGGGCGAGACCTACCAGTGCCGCATCGACAGCGGCACCTACGCGGCGTGCACGAGCCCGCAGGCGTACACGAGTCTCAGCGAGGGCAGCCACGCGATCGACGTCCGCATCGTCGACGCCGCCGGCAACGCGACCGCGCCGGCCAGCAGCGCCTTCACGGTCGACACCACGGCGCCGACGAGCACGGTCGCCATTCCGACCAAGCCCGCCGACCCGGACAACGACTCGACGCCGACCTTCGCCTTCACCGGTGCGGCGGCGGGCGAGACGTACCAGTGCCAGCTGGGCAGCGGCGCATGGGCCACGTGCGCCACCCCGTACACCGTGAGCCCCGCCCAGGTCGAGGGCGTCTACACGCTGCGTGTGCGCACCATCGATGCCGCGGGCAATACGGGCAGTGCCACTGCGTACACGTGGACGCTCGATCTCACCGCTCCGGCGACATCGCCCACGATTCTGACGAGCCCCGCCAATCCGAGCGCATCGGCGACCGGCACCTTCACCTTCGGCGGCGCCATCGGCAGCGAGGTGTACGAGTGCCGCGTCGATGCCGGCAGCTGGTCGACCTGCACGTCGCCGTTCACGACGGCATCGCTCGCCGATGGCTCGCATTCGTTCGCCGTGCACCTGGTCGACATCGCGGGCAACGCCGGCCCGGCGGCGATGGCCTCGTGGACGATCGACACCGCGGCGCCGACCAGCACCGCCGTGATCACATCCGGCCCCTCCGTCTCGGCCACGACCTCGACCGCCACCTTCGGACTCGCCGGTGCGATCTCGGGCGAGGGCTACCAGTGCCGCATCGATGGCGGTGCCTGGACGACGTGCACCACGCCGTGGCAGTTGACGGGACTCGCCGACGGCAGCCACACCTTCGACGTTCGCACCGCCGACGCCGCCGGCAACGGCGGCCCGACCACCAGTCGCGTCTGGCTGATCGACACCGTCGCGCCGAGCGGCACGCCGGTGATCGGCGGTCGCCCGAGTGATCCGACCGCGCAGACGACCGCGTCGCTGACGCTGACGGGTGCGGCTGCCGGTGAGACGTACGCCTGCTCGGTCGACGGGGCGGCCTTCACCGCCTGCGCCTCGCCGCTGGCACTGACGGGGCTCGCCGACGGCGGTCACACCGTGCGGGTGCAGCTCGCCGACGCCGCCGGCAACGTCGGCCCGAGCGCGTCGGTCGCATGGACCGTGGATGCGACAGCACCGACCACGGCACCCGCGGTCAGCGGCCTGCCGACCGGCTCGACGACCGGCACATCCGCGTCCTTCGCGATCACGGGCGAGCCCGGGACCACGCCCGAGTGTCGCCTCGACGGCGGCGCGTGGGGCCCGTGCGTGAGCCCGCTGACCGGACTGGCCGACGGCACCCACACCCTCGAGGTGCGCAGCGTCGATGCCGCAGGCAACCGCGGCCCGATCTCGAGCACCGTCTGGACGGTCGACACGGCAGTCCCGGTGGCACCGACACCGGGCGCCATGCCACCGGCTACCTCCGACGCGTCCACCCAGTTCACCTTCACCGGCGAGCCGTCGGCCACGTTCACCTGCCGTATCCGCTCCGTCACCGGTCCCAGCGCGCCGCACACGACGATCGCGGTCATCACCGGGTGGAACTACCGCGCCTGCAGCAGCCCGGTCACCAGCCCGACGCTGGGCAACGGCACCTATGCGCTCGACCTCCGCCAGACGGACGCGGCCGGGAATACCAGCCCGGACCAGACGCATTTCTGGACGATCGACACCAACGCGCCGGCCTCCGTGGACGTGACGAGCATCCCCGCGAGCCCGACCACCGCGCGCACCGCGGCGCCCGTGCTGCACCTCACGCCCGACGACAGCGCCACGGCAACGGTCTACACGCTGGAGTGCAAGATCGACAACGGCGCGTGGCACCTCGTCGACGGGTCGAACACCACGACATGCCCCGTCTCGGGCTCGGCCCCGACGTACACGCTGTCGCTCAGCGGTCTCGCCGAGGGCGACCACAGCGTCTCCGTGCGCCAGCTGAAGAAGGTCGGCAGCAGCGCGCCGACGGTCAGCGACATCAGGCAGATCGTCTGGACCGTCGACGTGACGGCACCCGCCGCTCCCGGCATCGCCACGCAACCGGCCAGCCCGACGAATCAGACGTCGGCGGCGTTCACCTTCACGAAGGAGGCGGGCGCGACGCTGGAGTGCCAGCTCGACGGCGGCACGTGGGCGCCGTGCGCATCGTCGTACTCCGGCCTCGCCGCGGGCAGCCACACGCTCGTCACGCGCGCCGTCGACACCGCCGGGAACGCGAGCGCATCGACGAGCGTCACGTGGACGGTCGACCTGGTGCCGCCCGGTGCGGTCACGGTCACGGGCAGCCCCGCCGCGGTCAACGCGCAGACAACCGCGAGCGTGTCGTTCAACCTCACCGGCGACGCGGTGGCGACGGAGTGCAGGCTCGATGCCGGTGCGTGGGCGCCGTGCACCAGCCCGTTCTCGACGGGCACGATCGGGGAGGGCACGCACACCGTGCAGGTGCGCCAGCTCGACGCTGCAGGCAACGTCGGTACGCCGACCTCGACGACGTGGATCGTCGACCTCGCGCCGCCCGCATCGGCGCCGATCATCGCGTCGGGGCCGTCCGGCTTCGTGACGGCCGGCCAGTCGACCTTCGGCTTCCTCGGCGCCACGGGTGACGAGACGTACCAGTGCCGTCTCGACGGCGGCGCATGGACCGCATGCCCGGCCTCGTACACGACGCCGCTGCTCGCCGACGGGGCGCACACGCTGGACGTCCGCCTCGTCGATGCCGCCGCGAACGTGGGGCCGACGGCGACACGCACCTGGACGATCGATACGGCGGCGCCCAGCACCGCCCCGACGATGACGACGGTGCCGTCGAATCCCAACAACGACGCGACGCCGACCTTCGCGTTCTCCGGCGCCGGCGCCGGGGAGAGCTACGAGTGCCGCACTGATGCCGGTGCGTGGACGGCCTGCGTGCCGCCGATCACGCTGCCGACGCTCGGCGACGGCTCGCACACCTTCTGGGTTCGTGTGATCGACGGTGCGGGCAACACCGGTCCGGCGACGTCGACCACGTGGACCGTCGATACGACGGCGCCGACCGGCACGCCGGCGATCGTCAGCGGTCCGAGCACCCGGACCAACCAGACCAGCGCCAGCTTCTCCTTCGCCGGCAGCTTCAGCGGCGAGACGTACGCATGCAGCCTCGACGGCGCCGCGTACACCGCCTGCACGAGCCCGCTCTCGCAGGCATCGCTGGCGGATGGCTCGCACACCTTCCGGGTGGTGCTGGTCGATGCCGCGGGCAACCAGGGGCCGGCGGCCTCGCAGACCTGGACGATCGGCACGACGACGCCGACTGCGCTGCCGACGGTGACGCCGAGCCAGGGAGCCACCACCAACGACACGACGCCGTCGTTCGCCCTAGCGGGCGGCGTTGCGGGCGGCACCTTCGAGTGTCGCGTCAACGGGGGTGTCTGGACGACGTGCGTGAGCCCGTACACCGTCAGCCCGGCGCTCGCGCCCGGAACGCACACGATCGAGACGCGCGTCGTCGATGCCTTCGGCAATGCCGGAGCGGCGGTCTCCACGACCGTGGTGATCGACACGACGCCGCCCGCTGCGCCCACGCCGTCCGCGACGCCGGCCAGCCCGACCAATCAGACCGCCGCGAGCATCGGCATCAGCGGCGAGGCCGGTGCGACCTTCGAGTGCAAGCTCGATACCGGCGCCTGGGTGGCGTGCAGCAATCCGACGGCGATCACGGGGCTGGCCGACGGCCCGCACACGCTGCAGATGCGGCAGATCGACGCCGCTGGCAACACCGGCCCTGCCACCTCGGTGTCATGGACCGTCGATACGACCGCGCCCTCGCCGGCACCGAGCATCAGCGGCACGCCGATCAGCCCGGCCTCGACGAATGCAGCCAGCCTTGCCTTCGCCGCCACGGAGGCCGGCTCGACCCTCGAATGCTCGATCGACGGTGCGGCCTTCAGCGCCTGCGCCTCGCCCCTGGCGCTGTCCGGTCTGACCGAGGGCGGCCACGTCGTCAAGATCCGCGAGGTCGACGCCGCAGGCAACGTCGGCCCGATCGCGACCGCCAGCTGGATCGTCGACACCACGCCGCCGAGCAACCCGCCCGCGGTCACGGGCGTGCCGGCCGGCGTCACGTCGTCCGGCGCGCTCAGCGCGACGTTCACCGGCGACGCCGGCAACGGGTTCCAGTGCAAGCTCGACTTCGGCGGCTGGGGCACGTGCACCAGTCCGTTCAGCGCCTCGGGACTGCCCGATGGTCAGCACACGCTGTCGGTGCGCCAGATCGACGCCGCCGGTAACGCCGGGCCGAGCGTGTCGAGCACGTGGACGGTCGACAGCACGGCACCGACGGCACCGCCGCTGACGGGCACGCCGCCGGCGCTCACCTCGAACCCGCAGCCCGTGTTCACGTTCACGGGCGATGGCGATACGACCTTCGAGTGCTCGCTCGACGGTGCGACGTGGACGGCGTGCTCCAGCCCGGTCCAGGTGTCGCCGGCGCTGGCCGACGGCAGCTACACGTTCAGCACGCGTCAGGTCGATGTGGCGGGCAATCACGGCCCCGTCAGTGCGTTCGCCTTCGCGGTCTCCGCAACCGCACCGCCCGAGGTCGCCGTCGACAACATTCCGAGTAGCCCGACCAGCGAGACGACGGCGGATCTCTTCCTGACCGAGGAGGCCGGTGCCACGATCGAGTGCTCGATCGATGGCGGCCCGTGGACCACCTGCACCAGCCCGCTGTCGCTGAGCGGTCTCGGCGAGGGCGCGCACGAGGTGCTCGTGCACCAGCTGAGTGCCGCCTCGCCGCCCGTGCAGAGCGCAGACACGGCGATCCGCTGGCTCGTCGACCTGACGCCGCCGCCGTCACCCGCCGTCTCGGCCCGCCCCGCCGACCCGACGACGTCGCGCACCGCGACCTTCAACGTCACTGCGGCGCCCGACACGACGCTCGAGTGCCAGCTGACGCCGGGTTCCACGTGGGCGCCGTGCACGTCGCCGCTGTCGTTCTCCTCGCTGGCCGACGGCGCGTACACCTTCCAGACGAGAGCCATCGACAGCGCCGGCAACGTCGGTGCTGCGACCAGCACGACGTGGGTCGTCGACAACGCCCCGCCGACGGGCACGGCTGTGATCGCCAACGGTCCGGACCAGCAGACCGCGTCGTCCGTCGCCACGTTCCAGTTCTCGTACGGCGCCGATGGCACCGGGGCGCTCTGCAGCCTCGACGGCGCCGCGTTCGCGCCCTGCGCCACGCCGGTCACGATCCCGCACGTCGATGAGGGCGAGCACACCTTCCGCGTGCGGCCCGTCGACGCCGCAGGCAACGTCGGCGCCAGCATCACCACGTACACCTGGGACGTCTTCATCCCCACGACGCCGCCGCCCGGTCCGGTCGGCATCTCGATCGCCGGTGGCGCCGCCTGGGTCTCCTCGAGCTCGGCGGTGATCGACGTCATCTGGCCTGCCGGCACGCGCTACGTCGAGCTGTCGAACGACGCCGGGTTCGCGTCGGTCGTGCGCCACGCGATCACGACGCAGCTCTCGTGGGATCTGTTGCCCGGCGCGGGCCAGCGCACCGTCTACGCGCGCTTCCTCGACGTCTCGGCAGCGGAGATCTCGACCGCGCAGGATGCCGTCGGCGTCGATCCGACCGCCCCGGGCGTGTCCGCCATCGAGGCCACGTGGTCCGGCGCCGGCACGGTGCTCGTCTCGCCGACGATGAGCGATGCGGAGAGCGGGGTCGCGAGCTGGCAGGCCACGACCGATCCGGCCAACCCCGGTGCCGTGATCGCGGTCGGCACGCGCTCCGCGACGATCAGCGCTGCTGCCGGCGCCACGATCTACGTACGCGCCATCGACGCGGCCGGCAACGTGTCGGCGTGGGTCACGCGCGCCACGCCGACGGTGCCGTCGACAGCGGCGGACGCCAACACCGTCGTCGTCGCGGCCAACGCCACGGCCAGCACCGTCGCCAAGGTGGCGGGTTCGGGTGCCGCCGACGTCGCGCTGGGTTGCACCGCGGCGGATGGCTCGGCATGTGTGATCCGCATCGATCTCCGCTACCAGCGCAAGGTCATCGCCAGTACGAGCACGCGCCTCGCCTCCGGCGTGCGCAGCACCGTCAGCCTCAAGCTGCCCAAGGATGTGCAGCGCCAGCTGGCGGCGACGGGCGCGCTCAATGTGAGCATGTCGGTGCAGGCCAGGACGTCGGCTGGCGAGGAGACGAAGGACACGCCGCTGGCGCTGACCGCCCCGCGCGCCACCGCGATCGCGTCCATCAATCCGTCGAACTTCTCGACCGGCAGCACGTCGGCGCAGCTGACGGTGCGGTGCGGCGGCACGATCCCGTACCACTGCGCCGGCCCGCTCCAGCTCTACGCGGTGCCGCAGGGACGCCGCTCCGCACGCGCCGCCGATCCCGTGGTCGCCACGGCCTCGGTCAAGGGAGCGGCCGGCACGAGCCTGCCGGTCAAGCTCGTGCTCAACGCCACGGGCAAGGCCCTGCTCAAGAAGCAGGGCACGCTCCGCGTGGTGGCGCGGATGTCGGTGCCGGAGACGGGCGCCACCAAGTCCAGCGCCTCGTTCGTCTTCCAGACCGTGCGCACCGATGACTGGCTGCGGCGCGTCCTGGCCGAGATGAGCCGCTCGGCGCCGGCCCGCTGGTTCCTCAACAACACGCTGGATTCGTTCCGGGCCGGCCGCATCAGCGCCGCCGAGGCCGCGCGGCTCATCGAGCAGCACACGCTCGACGAGCGTCGGAACACCGTCAAGCGCATCGAGCTGTACCTGCAGGCGCCCCCGTCGCAGAAGCTGCAGGAGCACTACCTGATGCTCGCCTACACCCAGTCCGTGGTCGCCAACCGGAAGACGATCGCCTGGCTCAGGGCCGGCGGCAGCCCGGCGACGGAGCCGTGGCGCTATCACGCCAAGGTCTCGGCCACGAAGGCCACGCTCATCAGGCTGCTCCTGAAGACGGCGGCACCGCTCGGCATTCCCGTGCCGCAGGCGTCATCGCTCTACCCCTAGGCGCGCG
>CAZPQP010000009.1:7307-10291 GCA_964588635.1 uncultured Bifidobacterium sp. | reverse complement strand
GCGCGACCGTCCCGATCGCCGCGTCCACACGGCCGATCCGACATTGATCCTCAGCGTCGGTAGGTCTCGGCGAACTGCACGGCGGTGCGTGCCGAGAGGCCGTGGCCCTGCACGGCGAAGCGCATGGCGTCGTCATCGATCCCCGCCGGCACCTCGCCGAGACGGTCGCGCACGAGGCGGTGGCAGATCGCCAGGTAGGCGTCGCGGTCCTGGCGGCCGAAGCGGATGCGGCGGCCGAAGCGGGCGGCCAGCGCCGACTTCTCGCCGGCCGTCTCGGCCTGGTCCACGTCGTCGGCGCGCTCGGACTGCGACGAGTGCATCAGGTTGAGGCGGTTCGACGTCGCCCAGACGATGACGTTCGGCGGGCGCTCGGCGACGCCGCCGTCGAGCGTGGCGCGCAGCATGCGATCGAGCCGGTCGTCGTCATCGACGACCAGGTCGTCGAGGAACAGAATGGTGCGTGGTCCGTCGCGCAGCGCGAGCAGGGCCTCCTCGACGTCGTCGAGCTGATCGCGCTCGACCTGCACGAGCCGGACGCCTCGGTCGGCGAAGGCGTCGGCGCACGCGCGCACGGCGGCGGACTTCCCCGTGCCGGGCGGGCCGTAGAGCAGCGCGTCGTTGGCGGGCGCGCCGTGCAGGAACGCCTGCAGATCCTCGAGCAGCGGCGCGCGCTGGTCCTCGTACCCGACCAGGTCCTCCAGGGTGATGCGGTCGGGTGCCGCGACGCCGACGAGGTCGCCGTCGAGCCAGCGCAGGACGCGGTGGATGGCGAGGTCGCCGGTCGCCTCGGTGGCGTGGAAGGCCGCGAGGTCGGTGGCGTGGGGGAGCCAGCTCCCGTCCGCGGTCAGCGCATCGACGAGGACGACGGCGGATGGCGGCATGGCGTCACGCGTGCGCGCCGGCAGCGGCGCTCCGGCCAGGGCGCCCTCGAGCCCGTGGCGCTGGAGGAGCCGGCGGGCGTCGTCATGGGCCAGCGTGCCGAGCCGCGCCAGCTCGGCGCCGGCCAGTGCCAGGCGCGGGTCATCGCTCGCGATGCCCATCCGCGCCGCCGTGGCGAACGGTCCCTCCGAGGCCACGACCGCGAGGGCGATCGCGGTGGCGGCATCGAGCTCGTGCCCCATCGCGGCGCGGGCGGCGTCGGCGGCCAGCAGCTCGCTGTCGGGGTTCTCCGCCAGCTCGAGCAGCGCGCCGACGAGCGGATCGTCGTGCAGATCGGCGTACGCGACGAACGGCGGGGTCACGGCTTCTCGTGGCGGGACTCGCGCCCCGTGCGCCGGAGCGCCATGCCGTTCAGGCCCTCCAGCAGCACGCGATGCCCGGCCATGGCGGTGATCGCCGCGTGATCGTAGGGCGGCGAGACCTCCACGAGATCGAACGCGGCGACGTCGAGCTGGCTGGTGACCGTGCGCACGGAGCGCAGCAGCTCGCGCGTCGTCAGGCCGCCCGGCTCGGGTGTGCCGGTGCCGGGTGCGTAGGCGGGGTCGAGCACGTCGATGTCGACGGTCAGATAGGTCCTGGGTGCGGCGGCACGGGCGTGGTGGATCGCCTCGCGCACGACGTCGCCGATGCCGCGGTCCATGACCTCGTCCATCGTCGCCCACTGCATGCCCTGCTCGCGCATCCACTGGAACAGCTCGGGTCCCGGCCACGTGCCGCGCAGGCCGATCTGGAAGATGTTCGCGCCCTTCAGATGCCCGCGCTCGATCGCGGCGCGGAAGGGCGTGCCGTGCGGCGGCTCGCCGTCCTCGGGCACGCCGGTATCGGCATGGGTGTCGAAGTGGATCACCGAGTAGCCGTCCGCGCCGAACTGCGCGTGCATGGCCTGGAGCATCGCGTGGGACAGCGAGTGGTCGCCGCCGATCACGACGGGCACGGTGTCGGTCGCGAGCGCGGCGCCGGCCGCCTCGGCCAGCAGCGCGTGCGAGCGCGGCAGGTCGCTCGCGATCACGTCGATGTCGCCCCAGTCGACGATGCGCAGCTCCTTGAGGGGATCGATCCCGGCGTGCATGCTCGGGCGATCGCCCGTCACGTTGATGTCCTCGGCGGTGCGCACGGCCTGCGGGCCGAAGCGCGTGCCCGGGCGGTAGGAGACGCCCTCGTCGAAGGGCGCGCCGATCACGACGGCATCGGCCGCGGCGACGTCGTCGCGCGAGGACACGAGCGGCACGCCGCAGAAGGTGCGGACGACGCCGTAGAACGCGTGGTACGAGCCGTGGACGGGGTCCTGCGGCTCGCTCATCGCTCGCCGATCTCCCAGTCGTTCTGGATCTCCGCCGTCGTGGAGGCGGAGATGAAGCAGTCGCGCTCGGCCTTGCCGATCAGCTCGCGCGCCTGCTCGGCCTGGCCGGCGGCGACGACGACGCGGGGGCGCTGATGCACGTGCACGAAGGCGTAGCGGCCGTCCTCGACCCGGCGCATGACGGTGCCGCCGATCTCGGAGCCGTACTCGAGCACCTCGACGCCCTTGTGCTCGGCGTGCGCCAGGAACGAGATCATCGTGCAGGAGGCGAGGCTGCCGAGGAACAGGTGCTCGGGGCTCCAGCGATCCTCCTCCCCCATGGGGAAATCGGACGGCGGCCCCGACAGGATCGACGGGCGCCCCTCCGCGCTCAGCGTGGAGGCACGACGGCCATCCCACGCGACCTCGACGTCGTACTGGAAGCTCTTGCGGTTCGGCACGTATCGCATCTTACCGACGCCTCGGGGAGTGCCGCCGCGTGCTCGCAACGCTGCCATGCTTCACGCACATCGGGGAACCTCCCCCGACGCGGACGGCCTCCAATAGGATCCCGCCCGAACCGATTTCCCGCAGGAGACCGACACCGTGTCCGACGACAGCACCGAGACCGAGATCGAGGCAAGCGCCGAGGCTGAGGCCGAGGCTCCCGCCGCTGACGCGACCGAGGCCGTGGCCGACGAGGCTCCCGCCGAGGCCGTCGCCGAGGCCGACCTCCCCGAGGTCGCCGGCGAGTCCGCCGAGGCCG
>CAZPQP010000009.1:0-7207 GCA_964588635.1 uncultured Bifidobacterium sp. | reverse complement strand
GAGGCCGTCGCCGAGGCCGACCTCCCCGAGGTCGCCGGCGAGTCCGCCGAGGCCGGCGAGGCCGCTGAGGTCTACGACGCCCCCGCCGCCACCGCGACGATCGTCCAGGACGGTCCGACGGTCGCGCGCGTCTACATCTGCAAGCACGGTCACCGCACGATCTCGCTCTGGCAGGTGCCGGAGACGTGCCTCCGCCGCGTCAAGGGCCACATCTGCGGCGAGGCCACGGTGCCGCTGGCCGACGCGCCCGCGGACGCCAAGGAGAAGATGCTCAACCCGCTCAAGGCCTCCAAGAAGGCCGCGAAGAAGTCGTAATGGGCGGTCCCGACCTCTCCAATCCGCTGGGATTCTCCTGGCTGCAGCCGCTGACGGAGGACGAGCGCTCGCGCATCGTCTTCTCCGAGGCCGGCGAGATGCTCGACGACGGCGACTGGTACGTCGACGCCACGAGCCCGAAGCGCGGTCCCGTGCTGGCGCTCGAGGGCGAGTTCGTGCCGAAGCAGGGCCTCTACATCCGTCGCTCCAAGGTGGGCGAGGATCTCTGGGGCCGCGTGACGCTCGCCGCGTCCGGCAAGCTCTAGACCGCGACTGCGTCAAACCCGCCGTCCGTCTTCAGCCGGCGTGCGCTAGCCTGCGAACAGTCCCTGACCGCCCGATCAGACGGAGTTCCCCCCTGTGAGCGCTGAGCCCGAAGCAGCAACCCCGATGTCCGCCGTGGGCGACGTCGTCGTCGCGACCGACCTGACGAAGATCTACGGCGAGGGCGACTCGGAGGTCCGTGCGCTCGACGGCGTCTCCGTCTCGTTCCCCAAGGGGCAGCTGGCGGCGGTGATGGGGCCGTCCGGTTCGGGCAAGTCGACGCTGATGCACATCCTCGCCGGGCTGGATCGCCCGACCGGCGGTAGCGTCCTCGTCGACGGCACCGAGCTCGCCGGCCTCAACGACCAGAAGCTCACGCTCCTGCGCCGCGACAAGATCGGCTTCGTCTTCCAGTTCTTCAACCTGCTGCCGATGCTCACCGCCAAGGAGAACATCGAGCTGCCGATGAAGATCGCCGGCACCAAGCCCGATCCCGCCTGGGAGGCCACGCTCGTCGAGGCCACCGGCCTCGGCACCCGCCTCACGCACAAGCCGGCCGAGCTGTCCGGTGGCCAGCAGCAGCGCGTGGCCGTGGCCCGCGCCCTGCTCTCCAAGCCCGCCGTCATCTTCGGCGACGAGCCCACCGGCAACCTCGATTCCAGGACCAGCGGCGAGGTGCTCGACCTCCTGCGTCGCGCCGTCGATGAGTTCGGCCAGACCGTGATCATGGTCACGCACGACGCCAGCGCGGCGGCGATCGCGGATCGCGTGCTGTTCCTCCGCGACGGCAGGATCGTGCGCGACGCGGGCCGCCTGTCGGCCGGCGAGATCCTCGACACGATCAAGACGCTGGAGTAGGGCGTGCTCGGGCTCGTCCTGCGAGGGCTCTCGACGCGCAAGCTGCGCTCGGCCCTCACCGCGATCGCGATCCTGCTCGGCGTCACGATGATCTCCGGCACGCTCGTGCTGACGGATCAGATCGATCGCGCCTTCGTCCAGATCTTCCAGGCGGGCAACGCCAAGATCGACGTGGTGATCAAGCAGAAGCCGCCGTTCGAGAACGTCCAGACGAGCGTCTACCTCGATGCCGCGGTCGTCGATCCGGTGCGCAAGGTCGAGGGCGTCAGGACCGCCGAGCCGTTCATCCAGTCCGAGGGCTACCTCATCGCCAACGGCGAGTCGCTCAACTCGACCGGTGGCGCGCCGAGCTTCGTCTTCAGCAACCTGCCGCAGGACCTCAATCCGTACACCCCGATCGACGGGCGTCTGCCCGAGGCCTCCGGTGAGGTGGCGATCGCCAAGGAGATCGCGGAGAAGGGGAAGGTCGAGGTCGGCTCCAAGCAGCAGCTCGCCACCCAGGACGGCATCAAGGACGTCACCGTCGTCGGCATCCTCCAGTACGGCAACGGCGATACCTCGCTCGGCGGCTCGACGACCGTGCTGGCGCCGCTCGCCGACGTCCAGCAGTGGTGGGCGCTCGAGGGCAAGGCGAGCTACATCTACGTCAAGGCCCAGGACGGCGTCTCGCAGGGCGACCTCAAGGACCGCATCCGCGCGGCGCTGCCGCAGCAGGACCTGATCGTCCAGACGGGTCGCGAGGACGCGGATGAGCAGGCGGGTCAGCTCAACGATCTGATCGGCAGGATCATCCGCTACGCGCTGCTCGCGTTCGCGGGCGTGGCGATCCTCGTCGGCGCGTTCATCATCTACAACACCTTCTCGATCACGGTCGCCCAGCGCACCCGCGAGTTCGCGATGCTCCGCACGATCGGCGCCTCGCGCCGCCAGATCCTCGCCAGCGTGATCGGCGAGGCGTTCCTGATCGGCCTGCTCGCGTCCGTGGCGGGCATCGTGCTCGGCCTCGGTCTGGCGTGGGGCCTGGGCAAGCTGTTCGGCGCGATCGGCTTCGGGCTGCCCGCCACGGGATTGGTCCTCTCCTGGCAGACGGTCGTCGTGTGCCTCGCCGTCGGCATCGGCATCACCGTGCTCGCGTCGATCTTCCCGGCGCTCCGCGCCACCCGCATCGCGCCGATCGCCGCCCTGCGCGAGGGCGCGACGCTGCCCGTCGGCCGCTTCGCCCGCCTCACGCCCGTGCTCGCGGTGATCATCGGCGTGCTCGGCGGCGCCGGCATGGCCTACGGCCTGATCAGCAGCGGCAGCACGACGGGGCGTCTGACGACCCTCGCCGGCGGCGCGATCCTGATCTTCCTGGCCGTGGCCATGCTGTCGCGCTACATCGTGCGCCCCGTCGTCAGCGTGCTCGGCGTCCCGATCGGCGCCGTGGCCGGCGGGGTCGGGCGCATCGCGTCCGAGAACGCGGCGCGCAACCCGGCGCGCACGGCGGTCACGGCGGCGGCGCTGATGATCGGCATCGGCCTCGTCGTGTTCGTGACGATCTTCGTCGGCGGCATCAAGGCGTCCTTCACCGGCGCGATCGACTCCTCGCTGAAGAGCGAGATCACGGTCAGCGCCCGCGGCTTCGGCGGCACCATCCCCGCCGCCGTCCTGCCGGCGGTGCAGGGCGTCGAGGGCGTGCAGACGGCCTCGCCTGTCGGCGGCACCGCGGTGCAGGTCGGCACGGGTGGCTATGCCCTGATCGGCATCGACCCGACCACGCTGCCCGAGGTGTACTCGTTCGACTGGACCGACGGGTCGGATGCGCTGCTCGGCACGCTCGGCACGGACAAGGCGCTCGTCGAGAGCACGATCGCGGAGGGGCTGAAGGTCAAGCCGGGAGGCACGATCGACGTGCTCTCCATCAACGGCGCCAAGGCCACGTTCACCGTCGCGGGCACCTACACGGATCCGACGATCCTCAACGGCATCGTGGTGGACCAGCCGGCATTGAAGCCGCTGCTGCAGTCGAACGCCACCGGGCTCAACACGGTCTTCGTGCGCGTCGCCGACGGCACGAGCGTCGAGACGGTGCAGGCGGGCGTCGAGGAGGCGCTCAAGCAGTTCCCGACCGCGCAGGTGCAGTCGAACCAGGAGCAGAAGGACCAGGCGGCCTCCGGCGTCAACACGATCCTCGTGATCTTCTACGCGCTGCTCGCACTCAGCGTCGTCATCTCGCTGTTCGGCATTGTCAACACGCTCGTGCTGTCGATCTTCGAGCGAACCCGCGAGATCGGCATGCTGCGCGCCGTCGGCACGACGCGGCGCCAGCTGCGCGCCATGATCCGCTGGGAGGCCGTCATCACCTCGATCATCGGCGGCGTGCTCGGCGTGCTGCTCGGCATCCTCTTCGGCTGGGCCGTGTGCAAGGGCCTCGAGAGCGACGGCCTCGTGTTCGTCTTCCCGACCAGCCAGATCCTGATCTTCCTCGTGCTGTCGATCGTGGCCGGCGTGCTCGCCGCCATCCTGCCCGCGCGCCGGGCCGCGAAGCTCGACGTGCTGGCGGCGCTGTCGTACGAATAGGGGGCGATGCCCGATGATGTCGCGGGCATGCGCAACCTGAGCATCACCACCGTTCGGCGCGTCGCATGCTGACCGCGCTGCTCTGGGGCGGCTCGTTCGCCGCGGGGATCCTCTGGCAGTGGCGCTCGCCGCACACGGCCGCGCCGTGGAACAAGCGGATCTTCAACTTCTACTTCCACTTCTTCGCGCCGGTCGTCGTCCTGTTCGCGTACACCGTGGTGCCCGCCGACGCCACGACGCTGATCGGGCTGGGCGCGGTGATCGTCGCCTCCTACGCCGTGCTCGGCATCGGGCTCCTCTACGCGCGCGCCGCGGCGCGCGACCGCGGCGAGCAGGGCGTGCTGGCGCTCGGCAGCGGCTTCACCAACACCGTCACCCTGGGCTACCCCGTGATCAACGCGGTCTTCGGTCCGGCGGGTCTCGCCCTGCAGGTGCTGTTCGCGCAGTTCATGTACCTGATCCCGATCGTGTCCATCTCGACCACGATCGCGGCCCACTACGGCAACGGCACCCGGCCCCGCACGTGGCAGGGGGTGCTGCGGCAAATCGTCAACGTGCCGCTCGTCTTCGCAGTCATCGCCGTCGCGATCCGCGCGGCCGGCTTCGACATCGAGCCGTACGTCGCGCGCCCGACCGACTGGGTCGTGTTCCTGATGGGCCCGATCGGCTTCCTCGAGCTCGGTCTCGCACTGCCGCTCGACCGCGTGTCGCACGACATCCACGACCTCTGGCGCGCGGCGGGCCCGATCTTCCTGCGCCTCGCGATCGCCCCCGCGATCCTCTTCGCCATCCACCTCGCCATCCGCGTGGACATCCCGACCGTCTACTACCTGTCGATCGCGATGCCGGCCGCGTTCCACACGCTGATCCTGGCGCGCGTCTACGGCCTGCCGGGCCCGATGATGCGCCTGATCGTGGTGATCTCGAGCCTGATCATGATCGGCGCGATCTTCGTCGGGCTGTCGTTCTTCTAGCCCGCGCGCCGAGGGCTACGACATCGGGATCTGCCGCAGGATATGCGGCTCGACCCGGTCGAAGATCTCCTCGAGCGACTCGCCCGTGATCGTCAGGCCGTGGTTCTTGAGGCCGATGATCGCGTGGCCCGGATCGGGCTGCACGCGCACGAGATCGGCGACGGCGTCGGCCAGCTCGGCCGTGCCGCAGGGGTAGTTGATCTCGGTGGCGTCCACGCCCTCGACCCACGCGTGGACGTGGATGATCGCGCCGACGCTCGGGTGCTCGCGGTAGATCTTGAAGTGCTCGATCGCGTCGACCGAGACGCGGCGGGGCTCGATGCCCGGCGGCACGCTCATCACCATCGCCTGCGCGTCGGCGTCGTAGTCGGTGACCAGCAGCATGTCGCGGCCGATCTCCTGCAGGTTCGACTTGTCGACGCCCGAGGCGCTCATCCAGAAGCGGGTGTCGTCCTTGCGGGCCGACAGGTTGCCGTAGGACAGGCCGCCGATGGAGTACAGGCGCATGACGTGCTCGAGGTCGCGCTTCTCGAGGTAGTCCTGGATCGGGAACGGCGCGGGCAGCAGGTCGAGCGCGTCGAGGCGCTGGCCGGCGGCCGTCAGGCTCGCGGTCACCTCGTCGCCGTCCCACAGCTCGGACTCGAGGTCGGGGTTCCAGATGTTGTCGATCACGAGGTGGCTCTCGGCCAGCGGCGCGAGGCGCTCGGCGACCATCGCGTAGAAGGCGTCGGTGCCGTCGTCGGCGATCGCGTAGTTGCCCTGCTCCATCGTGCCGAAGCGCGCCTCGGTGCCGGGGACCACGCGGACGGAGACGTTCGACAGGGCGCGGACCAGGACGGGGTAGTAGTCGCTGATCGCCTCCTTGAAGTCGGCCGGCGGCGCGGCGCCCTCGTAGATCGCGGCGCAGAACGTCGTCTTGTTCTCGCGGCGGTACGGGCGCACGTTGTCGCGGTTGACGAAGTTGCAGACGAGATTCGCCGTGGCGAGGTCGTCCGTCTTCTCGTACCCGCGGGCCGTGAGCGCGGCGCTGAGCCGGTCGGCGAAGGACGAGAGCGTGTCGGAGACCTCTCCGTGGAAGGCGAATCGCATGAACTGAGGGTAGCACCCGGCGTGAGCCGGAGCACCGCGTGGCGCCTGTGGTGAGGCGGCCTGCGGGGCGTCTGCGCTACAGTCTCTGTCAGTTCGGTGCCGTCGGGCACCGAGGATCCGCGATCCAGCAGCCGACCCCCGGTCGTGCCCACGCTGGAAGGCGGTTGGAGGCCTGGATGCTCGAAGCCGGTGATGCGGCGATCAGCGCGGAGTTCGTGGACACGACGGGGAGCCCGTCGTTCGACGACGTGCAGCGCTGGATCGGCGAGCGCATCGTCGCCGAAGGCGAACCGGTCGAGCTGCGCCGCGGCTCCGTCTGGGCCGGCGCCTATCTCGACGCCGTCGAGGAGATGGCGCAGGGGCTGAAGTCCCCGTCGCCCGAGTACCGCCGTCGCTACGCGCTGCCGCTGGGCCTCGAGCGCATGCTCGGCGCCGACGAGCCGCACCTCGCCTCGGGCCTGCCACTGCGCGCCCACCAGGTCGACGCGCTGGCGGGCATGCTCGCCGCGGTGATCGGCGATTACGAGCGTCAGGAGGCCGACGACGCGGTCGAGGCCGACCTCGACGACGCCGCGCCGCGCCTGGCCGACGAGTCGCAGGCCGTCGTCGGCGACACGGGCGGCGACGACGATGCCGACGACGAGGAGCTCGTCTTCGAGGACGACGACGAGAGCGAGGCCGTCGAGCTGCCGCCGCTCGTCGACGAGGAGCCGCTCGCCCGCGTGGTGCTGGCCGGCGTCGACGACGACGAGGACGACGACGAGGACGACGACGAGGACGAGGACGCGACGGGCGAGCACGAGGCCGCCGACCCGGGCGCGATCCGCCGCTACCGCTTCAAGCACCCGACCGCCTCCGGCAAGACCGTCGCCGCGGCCGCCTTCGTCGATGCCGCGCGCATCACCGGCGTGCTCATCCTCACCCACCGCCGCCTGCTGGTCGATCAGTTCAAGCGCGATCTCAAGGAGCAGGGGTACGGGCACCGCATCAAGGAGCCCGTGCTCGGCGTCGCCCGTCCACCGGTCGTGCCGCCGATCTCGATCGAGACGTACGCGTGGTTCATCAAGAACGCCGATCGCCTCAGCCGCGATACCTACGGCGTGATCCTCTGCGACGAGGCGCACACCGCGCTCGGCGACCGCACCTCC
>CAZPQP010000008.1:0-22477 GCA_964588635.1 uncultured Bifidobacterium sp. | reverse complement strand
CCGCGGAGGGCATCACCGCCCTCCAGATGGACATCAAGATCACGGGCGTCACCCGCGAGCTGCTGAAGGACGCGCTGTCCCGGGCCAAGGACGCTCGCCTGAGCATCCTCGGCATCATGGCCACCGCGATCGCCGCACCGCGCGAGTCGCTCAGCGAGCACGCTCCGCAGGTGCTGCAGACGACCATCCTCCCCGAGCAGATCGGCCTGCTGATCGGCAAGGGCGGCGAGACCATCCGCGGTCTCCAGGAGGAGTTCAGCGTCCAGATCGACGTGGAGGAGGACGGCAGCGTCCGCATCTACGGTGTCGGTCAGGAGGCGGTCGACGCCAAGAACCAGATCGACCAGATGATGCGTCCCGTGCAGGTCGGTGACCAGTTCACCGAGCGCAAGGTCGTCAAGACCGCCGACTTCGGGGCCTTCGTCGAGCTGCGCAAGGGCACGGATGGCCTGCTGCACGTGTCGCGCATCGCGCCGGGCACGCGCATCTCGTCGGCCGACCAGGTCCTGGATCGCGGCGATCTCGTCAACGTCGAGGTGACCGAGGTCGATACCGACCGCGGCCGTATCGGGCTGAAGCTCGTCGCCAAGATCGAGGACGGCGCCGAGGTCTCCCCGGAGACGATCGGTGAGCGCTACAAGGAGCAGTACCCCGACGGCGGTGGCGATAGCGGCCGCGACCGGGGTGATCGTGGTGATCGCGGCGGCCGCCGCGATCGCCGCTAGGAAGGACACGGGGAGCTGATGCGCCCCGGCGTCGAGGTGACGGAACTCGCGAGCGGCCTGCGGGTCGCGAGCGAGTTCCGCCCCGACGTGCACGGCGTCGCGCTGGGATCGTGGATCCGCGTCGGTTCGCGCGACGAGGACGCCCACGACGCCGGTGTGTCGCATCTTCTGGAGCACCTCCTGTTCCGCGGGACCGCGCGCCACGACGCGCTGTCGATCGCCGAGGCCTTCGATCGCTTCGGCTCGGATCTCGCGGCGTCCACCTCGCGCGAGGAGACCGATCTCAACGCCCGCGTGCTCGCCGAGCATCTGCCGGAGGCGATCGACATCGTGGGCTCGATGGTCGCCTGCCCGGAGTTCAACGACATCGAGCCCGAGCGGGAGGTCGTTCTCGAGGAGCTCGCCCTCTACGAGGACACCCCCGACGACCTGGTGCACGACATCCTCGGCGAGACCCTGTTTCCGGAGCAGGCGATCGGACGGCCGATCGCCGGGACCGCCGGAACCGTGGAACGCATCGACGAGTCGATGATCCGCACCCATCACGCGCGGCATTACACCGGTGATCAAGTCGTCGTCGCGGTGGCCGGACCGGTGGAGCACCGCGCCGTCCTCGACCTGGTCGAGGCCTCCTTCGCCGGGCTCGGGCGCGGCGCGGTTCACGACCGGAGCGACGCGGTTGCCGCCAAGGGCGCGATCGCCTTCACCGAGCGCGACACGGAGCAGACGCACATCGCCATCGGCGGCGCGGGCATCGGACGCAAGGATGAGCGGCGCTTCGCGCTTGCCGTGCTCGACCAGATCCTCGGCGGCGGAGCCGCCTCCCGGTTCTGGCAGGAGATCCGCGAGCAGCGGGGTCTGGTCTACAGCGTGTACAGCTACGTCTCGTACTTCGAGGAGTCCGGCCAGATCGGGCTCGCCCTCGGCACGCGTCCGGAGAATCTGGAGGAGGCGCTGTCCGTTGCCGGGACGGAGATCCTGGAGCTGTCGGCTGGCAACTTCAGACCGGGCGAGATCGAGCGCGCGCGCGACAACCTGAAGGCGCGACTCCTGCTCAACATGGACTCCACCGTGGCCCGGATGAGCCGGTTGGGGCGAAGCCTCATCTCCGACATCCCCCTGATGGACGACGCCGAGGTGGCACGGCGCATCGACGCCGTCACGGCGGATGACGTGCAGGGGCTGATGCAGGAGCTCTACGCTCCCGAGGTGCTCTGCGTCTCCGGCATCGGCTCCGACCGTGCGGCGTTCGACCGCGCCATGGACGCGTTTCGCCAGCCGGTGGGAGGTGCGGCTTGACGCGCGTGCTGGTCAGCGGGGCCACCGGCAGGCTCGGGGCGCCGATCTGCGCGGCGATCGCGGACGCGGACGACCTCACGCTCGCCGGCCGCGTCGCCCGGTCGCTCGCGGGGGGCGAGGGATTCGCCTCGGTCGCCGAGGCCGTTGGGGCCGCGCAGGCCGACATCCTGGTCGACGTGACCGCCCCCGCCGTCGCGGAGGCGCATACGCTCGCCGCGCTAGCGGTCGGGATACCCGTCGTGCTCGGCACGACGGGACTCGACCCGGACGGATCGTGCCGCGTTGACGCCGCCGCGAGGTCCGCGGGGCTCCCCGTCCTCTACGCGCCGAACTTCGCGATCACGGCGGTCCTGATGATGCGCTTCGCCGCGGAGGCCGCGCGCGTGCTCGATCAGTGCGCGATCGTCGAGGAGCACAACCCGGCCAAGGTCGATCGGCCGAGCGGCACCGCGCTGCGCACCGCCGATCTCGTCGAGCAGGCGTCCGGCGTGCGGCCCGAGATCTCCTCGCTGCGGATCGACGGGGTCGTCGCCAACCAGAGCGTCATCTTCGGTGCCGCCGCGCAGACGCTGGAGCTGCGGAACGTGACGACGAGCCGCGAGGCCTTCGTCCCGGGCGCGCTGCTCGCCGTGCGTCGCGTCGCCACGCTCGCGCCCGGCCTGCACGTCGGCCTCGAGCACGTGCTCGACTGACCTCGCTCCGCGCCGGAGCGCGAAGCGAGGTGGTCGATGCGGCTCAGTCGCCCGACGGTGAGCCCTCGAGATCGAGCTCGGGGTCGCGGACGAGCTCGGCGCGGGTCTTGCCGCCGACGATGTAGAACAGGATGCCGACGGCGATGGTGATGCCGATCGCGACGAATGCGTACGTCGTGTACTCGCCGCGCGAGACGCCCTCGGGGAGCCACGCGTCGCTCAGCAGCTCGCCCTCGGCGAGGAAGCCGGGGAAGATCCCGGACAGCGAGGCCAGCACGGCCCAGAACGTCGTGATCAGCCCGCAGATCCAGACACCGGTCATGCCGCCCGGCACCTTGTACGGGCGGTTCACGTGGCCATGGCTCCGCCGCAGCTTGATGAAGGCGGGGAAGATCACGATGTAGCTGATCGTGGTGAACAGCAGGACGATGCCGATCATCACGTTGAAGGCGTCGGCTGCGCTGCCCTCGCCGATCCGGACGGCGACCACGAAGACCAGCGTCGAGAGGATGCCGGAGATGAGGTTGACGTTCACCGGGGTGCCGTAGCGCGACGAGAAGCGCCCGAGCCAGCGAGGGCCCGTGCCGTCGATGGCGGCGATCGCCTGCGAACGGTCGGAGCCCATCAGCCAGGTGCTGGCGCTCGAGACCACCGCGAGGATGAACATGATCGCGGCGATCTTGACCAGTGCGTCGCCCGCTCCGCCGTACACCGTGAAGACCGTGTCGACGGCATCGAGGAACGCCGAGACGCCCTTGCCGGAGATCTGGTCGGCGGGCACGACGCAGATGATCGCGAGGATCGGCAGGCCGTAGAGCAGGATCGAGGTGATCATCGCGCGCAGCACGGTGAACGGGACGTCCTTCTGCGGGTTCTTCATCTCGTCGCCGGCTGCGCTCGGCAGCTCGAAGCCGACGAAGTTGAAGAACAGCAGCGGGACCAGCGCGATGAACGCGCCCCACGTGGGCGAGAAGTCGCCGGCGGCGGGGAAGTTGAGACCGTTCTGGATCGCGTAGATGACAGTCGTGATCGAGAACAGGCCGATGACGATGATGCGGCAGAACGCACCGAGCGTCGGAATCCACTTGCCGATGCCGAAGGACAGAATCGCGGACCAGACCGAGAACCAGATATAGACGAGCCCGACGATGTAGAACGCCCAGCTGCCGTCGTCGAAGTGCCAGATGTAGTTCTGGATCGCGGCGACGGCCAGCAGCGCGAGCGTGGCGCCGATCCACACGGGGTTCGAGAACCAGTAGAAGATCGAGTTGATGCCCGCGATGAAGCGCCCCCAGGCCATGCGCGTCCAGATGTAGGAGCCGCCCTCCTCGGTGAAGGCGGAGCCGAGCTCGGCGACGATCAGGCCGTAGGGGATGAAGAAGAAGATCGCCAGGAAGATCAGCCACAGGAAGCCCTGCGCGCCCTCGACGGCGACCTGGCCGAGCGTATCGACGCCGACGATCGTGCAGATCAGGAAGAAGAAGATGTCGAAGCGCCCGAAATGCCGGCGCAGCTTCGCCTTCTCCTCCAGCGCTGCAGAGGTGATGAGGTCTTCACGACCGATGTGCTCGGTTGCCATGTGGCTCCGCTCCTCTCCCGTGGAACCCGCGAAGTGTGGCAGATCCGCAGGCGGAATCCCACGGCCGGATGCAGGTATGCTTCCGCGACCTCGAGAGGGAGCAGGACATGCAGGCGCCGATCGGCCGGATTCTGACAGCGATGGTGACGCCGTTCGCGGCGGACGGATCAATCGACCTCGACGAGGCGGTGCGCCTCGCCGAGCACCTGATCGCCAACGGCTCCGAGGGGCTGGTCGTGCATGGCACCACCGGTGAGGCGTCGACCTTGACCGACGACGAGAAGCTCGCCCTCACCGAGGCCGTCGCCGGCGCCGTCGGGGCTCGCGTGCCCGTCATCTCCGGTACCGGGTCGAACGACACCGCGCATTCGGCGCATCTGACCAAGCAGGCCGCGCGCTTTGCCGGCGTGGCGGGCTTCCTGGCCGTCACGCCGTACTACAACAAGCCGCCGATCGCGGGCATCGAGGCCCACACCCGTGCCATCGCCGACGCAGCGGGCGATCTCCCGATCGTGCTCTACAACATCCCGCAGCGCGTGGTCCTGCATCTGTCGCCCGCCGACATCGATCGGCTGGCCGGCATCGACACGGTGATCGCGGTCAAGCAGGCGGTGACGGACCTCGATGAGGCCCGGCAGATCGTCGAGGCCGGCAGGCTCGCGCTCTACGCCGGCAACGATGACCTCGTGCTGCCGTTCGCACTGCTTGGCGGCTCCGGCGGCATCTGCGTCGCCTCGCACATCGTCGGTGCCCAGATGACGGCCGTGCAGGCCGCCGCCGATGCGGGAGACCCCGATGAGGCCACGCGTCTCGATGCCGCACTCCAGTCGGCGTACACCGCGCTGTCCTGTGCCGTCAACCCGATTCCCGTCAAGACGGCGATGGGGCTGCTCGGGTTCAACGTCGGCGATCTGCGGCTGCCGCTGGTCAACGCGACGGACGAAGAGCGTGAGACGGTCCGCGCCGAGCTCGTCGCCCGCGGCCTGATCGGCTGAACCCCGGTAGCATCCACAGCGTCAGCAAGCAGTCGGAGACCGTCATGGCCAAGAGCACCAAGCCCAAGAAGCGCAAGTCGCCGCTCGCGCACCGCGTGCGCAAGATCGTCCGCCGCCGCAACGCGCGCCGCGCCCGCTAGCGGCGTGCGCGCGTACGCCTTCCTCGGCGATGCGCTGCTGCCGTATCAATCGGCTGTCGTCGACCTCGTTCGCGAGCGAGCCGCGCTCGAACTGGCTCCGCTCGTGGCCGGCGATCTCACCGAGCTCGACGCGATCGCCGGTGGCGGGCCGGCACTGCTGTTCCTCTGCGGACTGCCGTACGTCCGGACGCGCGATCGTGGCTTTCCGGTGCGCGCGCTGGCGGCGCCGGTCTCGAGTGCTGCACCCGAGTCGCGCCCGGGCTACCTGAGCCTGCTGCTGGGTCGTCCCGGCTTGGCTGGACGGCGCCTCGACGACCTGACCGACCTCCGGCTCGGCATCAACGGTCGCGACTCCATGTCGGGGTGGGTGCTGCCCGTCGGCAGCGGCCTGCCGCTGGAGCGGTTCTCCTCGATCACCCCGACCGGTGCGCATCGCCTGTCGATGGAGGCCCTGCTGCGCGACGAGATCGATGCCGCGCCGATCGACTCGATGCTGCTGGCCGGCGAGCTTGCCTCGATGCCGGCGTTCGCAACGCTGCCGGTGCTCGCGGAGTACGGGCCGTCGCCGAGCCCTCCGATCGTGCTCGTGGGCGGCGACGACGAGCTCGCCGAGTGCATCACCGGTGTCCTCGAGCGACTGCATCAGGACGACGCCGGGCGCGCGGCGCTCTCCCTCGGCCGCATGGCCCGTCTGGAGCGCATGGAGGACAGCGACTACGACATGACTCGCGCCTGCGATCGGAGGGCCACCGAATGCACGCGCTGATCGTGCTCGCCCATCCGGAGGGGCGCAGCTTCTCCGCCGCCATGGCCCGGACAGCGGCGGAGGCGCTCGAGAGCGCGGGCTGGACCGTCGATCTCGACGATCTCGTCGCCGAGGGGTTCGTCGGGGATCTGACGCGAGAGGATCTCGCGCCGCGCCCCGATGCGGATCTCGTGCAGATCATGTGGGATCAGGAGGGCGCAACCGAGCGTGGCGGCTACGCGCCGCCGGTGCTGGACCAGATGCGGCGCCTCCAGGCCGCCGACCTCGTGATCACCGTGTTCCCGTTCTGGTGGTTCTCCGTCCCCGGCGTCCTCAAGAGCTGGATCGATCGCACCTTCGCCAACGGCGTCGGGTATGGCCATGATCCGTACGTGGACGGTCCCCTGCACGGCAAGCGCGCGCTCGCCATGGTCGCGATCGGCGGATCCTCCGACAACTACGGCCCGGAGGGCTCGATGGGCGACATCCGCGCGCTGCTCAATCCGCTGCTCCACGGGACGTTCGGGTATGCCGCGATGGACGTGCTCGATCCGTTCCTCGTGTTCGAGGCAGATGGTCGAGACGATGCCTACCGCGTCAGCGAGCTTCAGCGACTGCGTGATCGCCTGGCGGGCGTTGCCGACGAGACGCCGATCGCAACGGCACCCCTCAAGGCGCAGTGAGCCACCAGGTTCGCGACGCCGGCGAGGTCGAGGCGCCGCTGCGGCACTCCCTGCCGGTCGTCTTCGTCGGCGGCGTCCTCGGCACCGCCCTGCGCATCCTGCTCACCGAGGCACTTCCGCACGGGGCGTTCGCCTGGGGCGTCCTGGCCGCCAACCTCGCGGGCGCGTTCCTCCTCGGGGTGCTGTTCGAGCGGTTGCAGGAGCAACGGCTGCAGCGCGGCGGCCGCTGGGCGCTGTGGGGTCCGGGATTCCTCGGCGCCTTCACGACGTTCAGCGCCCTGCAGTTCGAGGCGGTCGACGCCATGCGCGTCGGCGATTGGTATCACGGTGTCCTGTATCTGCTCGCGACGATCGGTCTCGGCGTGCCGTTGGCCGCCATCGGCCGCCGCGTCGGGCGGTTGCTCCCGTGAGCCTCTGGTGGTACCTGGCTGCGGCGGTGCTCGGCGGCGTGGGCGCGACGACGCGCGTGTGGGTCACGCAGGTTGGCGAGACCAGGATCCGTGGCGGCGCGCCGATGGCGACCGCGTTGATCAACATCGCGGGCGCGGCGGCCATCGGTGTCGTCGTCGCGATCAGTGGCGACATCGGCGTGCTGGTGGTCGGCGGCGGACTCCTCGGCGGCTTCACCACGTTCTCGACCTGGATGGTCGAGGTGGACGGGTTCAACCGTGCCGGACGGGTGCGTGAGGCGGCATTGACGCTCGTGGTCCCGACGGTGCTCGGCGCCGTGGCCTATGCCGTCACGCGCGCGGCGTTCTAGTACCCAGAGCCCGGAATGTGCCGGAGGCGGGCGTCGGCCTGGATCGACGACGCGATCACGCGCTGTGTGCGGCAGGCGCCGCGGAGCACGAGCGTGTCGGTCTCCGCGTGGTCCTCGAAGAAGCGCACGCCGCTGACCAGATCGCCGTCGGAGACGCCGGTCGCCGCGAAGTAGGTGTCCTGGCTGCCGACGAGGTCGTCGGTATCCAGGACGCGAGCGAGGTCGAGCCCGGCCGCCGTGATGGCCGCCGCCTCCTCATCGGTGCGCGGCCACAGGCGTCCGATGATACGTCCGCCGACGCTGCGGATGGCCGAGGCGCTGAGCACGCCCTCGGGGGTGCCGCCGACGCCCCACAGGAGGTCGATACCGGTGCCCGGGCGGACCGCCATGAGGCTCCCGGCCACATCGCCATCGGGGATCAGGCGGACGCGGGCGCCGGCCGCGCGCATGCGGCCGATCTGGTCCATGTGACGATCGCGATCGAGGACGACGATGCCGATGTCGCTCACCGGGCAGCCCTTGCGCGTGGCCACCGCGTCGAGCAGCTCCTCGATGGGCACGTCCAGGGACAACAGGTCGGCGATCTGCGGCCCCCCGGCCAGCTTCTCCATGTAGACCGCGGGACCGGGGTTGAACATCGTGCCGCGCGGGGCGATCGCGAACGTGGCGAGGGCGTTCGGCTGGCCCTTGGCCGTCAGCGTGGTGCCCTCCAGCGGATCGACCGCGATGTCGACTGCAGGGCCGCCGGAGCCGACCTCCTCGCCGATGTAGAGCATGGGCGCCTCGTCCTTCTCGCCCTCGCCGATCACCACGACGCCGCTGATCGGGCACCGCTCGAGCGCGTCGCGCATCGCATCGACGGCGGCCTTGTCGGCCAGGTTCTTGTCCCCGCGTCCGAGCCAGCGGGCCGCGGCAATGGCACCGGCCTCCGTGACACGGGCGAGGTCGAGGGCGAGCGAGGAAGGCAGGGTCTCGGACATGCACCGGATCCTAGTGCCTGGGATACCGGAAACGGCGGTACCGTTCGGGCATGAGCCTCGACGTCCACGCGGTCCGCGCCCGGTTTCCGTCCCTCGCCCGCACGGTCGACGGCAGGCCGCTCCTGTACTTCGACGGCCCAGGCGGCTCGCAGGTGCCGCAGGAGGTGGCGGATGCGATGGTGCACTCGCTGCTGCACGCCAACGCCAATACCGGCGGCGCGTTTGCGACGTCCATCGAGTCGGACGCCGCTATCGAGGAGGCACGTCGCGCCGCGGCCGATTTCACCGGATCCCGCGCCGACGAGATCGCCTTCGGCCCGAATACGACGACGCTGCAGTACCTGCTCGCGCACGCAGCGGCCCGAACGTTCGAGGCCGGCGACGAGATCATCACCACCGAGCTGGACCACGACTCCAACGTTTCCCAATGGCTGCAGGTCGCCGCTGATCACGGGCTGGTGGTGCGGCAGGCGCGTCTGCACCGCAACGACGGAACGCTTGATCTGCACCATCTGGAGAGCCTGCTGTCGCCGCGCACGAAGGTCGTGGCCTTCACGCTCGCGTCCAATCATCTCGGCACCGTCACGCCGTACGCGGAGATCGCCCGTCACGCCCACTCGGTCGGCGCGCTGGCCTGGGCTGACGGGGTGCACTACGCGCCGCACCGTCGTCTCGATCGCCACGCGATGGGGCTGGACGTGCTGCTGACGTCGCCGTACAAGTGGTTCGGTCCCCATCTCGGGATCGCATCGATCCGCCATGATCTGGCGGTGTCATGGCCGGCGGATCGCGTCCGACCGGCCGACGAGACGCCTGCCGGACATCGCTTCGAGACCGGCACGCAGTCGCATGAGGCGATGGCTGGCATGACGGCGGCCGTCGACTACCTCGCCTCGCTCGGCGATGGGAGCACGCGTTCGGAGCGGCTCGCCAGCGCCTACGACCGCATTCGGGAGCACGAGGACGCCCTGGCGCTGCGCTTCTGGCGGGGCGTGGAGGAGATGGAGCACCTCACGGTCTACGGCATCACCGATCCCGCGCGTTTCGACGAGCGCGTCGCCACCTTCAGCTTCACCGTGGACGGCGCGCACCCGGCCGAGGTGGCCCAGCGCCTTGCGCGCCAGGGCATCGCCGTGTGGGACGGGAACTTCTACGCGCTGTCGGCGAGCATCGCGCTGGGGCTCGAGGAGACCGGCGGCGCGATCCGTGTCGGCTTCCTGCACTACACGACGCCGGCTGAGGTCGACCAGCTGGTCGCCTCGCTCGGCGAGCTCGGGTGACGCAGGGCGATCCGAAGTGGCGCTACGCTGCTGCCGCCCGCGGATGTGGCGGAATTGGTAGACGCGCACGGTTCAGGTCCGTGTGGCCGAAAGGTCGTGGAGGTTCAAGTCCTCTCATCCGCATCGGGAAGCCCCTGCTGAGCGCCTAGGCGCTCGCAGCGGCGCGTCGCAGGCGATCGAGCACGGCGATGCCGATACCGGTCTGCTCCGGAGGCAGCACGGCGATGCGGGCGGCGCCCGACATGTCCGAGGCCCGCAGCAGGGCGTACAGGCGCTCGGCGTATGCGGCCGGCGTCGCACCCGCGTCCACGACGGCGTGGAAGCCGGTGGCGGTTGTGCCGGTCGGTGCGATGAGCGTGGTGCTGCGCGGATCTTCGACGTCCGCCGGGTCGGCGATCAGCAGCACGGGCAGGCGCGGCGCGTAGTGCGCAACGTGGGTGCCCGGGGCGCGTGGCGCATCGGCCAGATACGGCGAGAGCGGTGTGTCCAGCGCCTCCTCGATCATGTCGGCCGTGATCGCTCCGGGTCGCAGAATCCTGGGCGCCGCGCCCGTCAGATCCACGATCGTCGACTCCACGCCGATGCCGCAGCGTCCGCCGTCGAGGATCAGATCGACGTCGCGGCCGAGATCCTCGGCGACGTGCAGCGCTGTCGTGGGGCTGACACGGCCGAAGCGGTTGGCGCTCGGCGCGGCCAGACCGGTGGCAGACGCCTCGATCAGGAGGAGCGCGAGCTCGTTGTCCGGCAGCCGCAGGGCGATCGTGCCGGTGCCGCCGAGCGCAGCCGGGTGCGCCCGGTCGGACGCGGGCAGGATCAGCGTGAGCGGTCCTGGCCAGAAGCGGCGCGCCAGCCGCTCCGCCTGCTCGGGCCAGGTGGAGCACCACGTGCGCGCATCGTCCACGGTCGCGACATGCACAATCGACGGATGGTCGGCCGGGCGGCCCTTGACCGCGTAGAGGCGCTCGACGGCCGCACCGTTGGCGGCGTCCGCCGCGAGGCCGTAGACGGTCTCCGTCGGCATGCCGACGAGACCGCCATCTCTGATCGCGGCCGCTGCCGCCTGCACGTCGTCGGTGATCACGGGGACATGGTCGCATCTGCGCCGCGCATTAGGGTTCGGCTGTGCGCTTCCTGCTGTCGCTGCTGCTCGTCGTGCTCGCCGTCGTGGCGGCTCTGTGCTCCGGCGCGGGCGCGATGCTGTCGCGCAATGTGCTCGACACACCCGGGTTCACACGCGCCGTCGTGGCCACGGTCCAGTCGCCGGCGGGCACGCAGCTCGTGCGGACGGCGGTGGCGAACGAGGTGGCGAACCGCGCGGCGGCGCAGCCCAGCCTGATCGCGGCGGGTGCAGCGGCGATCGCCGGGAACTGGGCCGCTCGCGCCGTGCGCAGCGAGTCAGCCACGCAGATCCTCGCGCCCGTGGCCGTGGGCCTGCAGCAGGGGATCCTGACCGGCACGCAGAAGGGCGCGGTCCAGTTGGACGTCCGGGCGATGGCCACGGCCGCCGACGCGCCGCCCGTCGTGCTGTCGTTCCTCGACGTCGTCAGCGGCGACCTTCTGGTCACCGTGCCGTGGGTCGCCATCTCGCCGGGCGCGCAGACCGTGCTCCAGGAGCTCGATCGTCATCGGTGGCTGCCCACCGGGCTGGCGATAGCGGCCGCCGCGCTCGCCGTGCTGGCGCTCGTCGTGGCGCGCCGTCGCGGTCTGACCCTGATCCTGCTCGGTGTCGGGCTGGCCGTCAGCGCCTACCTGCTGCGTCCGCTGGCCACGGAGCTGACGGGTTCTGTCGTCGCACGGCAGTCGCAGGATGTCAGCACCGGGCCCCTGGCCACCGTGTTCGTCGACCAGCTGTTCGACGGCTGGTCGTCCGTGAGCGGCGCCCTGATCGCGATCGGCCTCTCGCTGATCCTCGTCGGCGTGGTCTTCAGCCTGCGCCGCACGAAGCGCTAGCGGTCCGGCAGGAAGGCGATGCCCTCGGCATCGACGACGTGTGCGCCGCCGTCGATGGTCAGCGTCGCGCCCGTGATGCCGCTGGCGCGTTCGGAGACCAGCCAGGCGATCGCGTCGGCAACCTCCTGGGCTTCGGCCGGGCGCCGTGCGGGCGCGTGGCGGGTCGCCTCCGCGTACGCCGCGTCGAGGCCGCCAACCTCGTGCGCGAGCCCGTCGAGGGCATCATCGGCCATCGGCGTCCGGACCCAGCCGGGGCAGACGGCGTTGACGCGGACCCCCTGCGGACTGTGGTCCACGGACAGCATCCGCGCGAGATGCACGGCGCCGGCCTTGGCGGACCCGTAGGCGACCGACGCCGGCCCTGCGCGCAGGCCGGCGAGGCTGGCGACGATCACGATGGATCCGCGGTGCTCGATCAGCTGCGGCAGGCACGCCTTGGCGGCGAGGAAGGGCGCGGTCAGGTTCTGGCGCAGGACCGCCTCGAACCCCTCCTGGGTCTGGGTCAACGCAGTGCCGGCATTGCCGCCGCCGGCACTGCAGACCAACGCGCGCAGCGTCCCACCGGCGGCCGCGAGGGCCGCGACTGCGGACTCGAGATGCGCGAGGTCGGCGGCATCGCCGGGAAAGGCGCAGCCACCGGTCTCGGCGGCAACCGTCTCGAGGGGCTCGGGGCGGCGCCCGACGAGTCCGACCAGCCAGCCATCCGCAGCCAGCGACCGCGCGGTCGCCGCGCCGATGCCCGTCCCGCCGCCCGTGATCAGTGCTGCAGGACGCACCTACTGCTCGAACGTGACGGGATTGGAGAGACTGCCGACGCCGCCGACGGTGACCGTCACGGTCTCACCGTCGCGCAGGTAGCGTCGCGGCTCGCGACTGTCGCCGACGCCGCCCGGCGTCCCGGTGCAGATGACGTCACCCGGGAGCAGCGTGATGCCGCGCGTCAGGTACTCGATGATCGCCGCGACGCTGAAGATCAGGTGCCGCGTGTTCGAGCTCTGCATGACCTCGCCGTCGATGGCGAGCTCGACATCGATGTCGGCGAAGTCGACGCCGTCCGTGGTCGCGATCGACGGTCCGAGCGGGCAGAACGTGTCGAAGCTCTTGCCGTAGTCGAACTGGCGCAGGGGCGTCTCGAGCTGGGCACGACGTCCCGAGACGTCGTGGACGCACGTGATCCCGCCGATCGCGGAGAGGGCGTCGTCGAGCGTCGCGCGGTGCGTGCGCCGGCCGATCACCACGGCGAGCTCGCCCTCGAAGTCCGGGCGGGTCTCCTCGCGCGGAATCACGATCGGCTCGCCGTGGCCGATCAGGCTGGTGGAGAACTTGGAGAACACGACCGGGACCTCGGGGACGGCGAGGTCCGACTCCTTCGCGTGGTCACGGTAGTTGAGGCCGATCGCGATGATCTTGCTCGGCACCACCGGATGGAGCAGCGGCACGTCGCCGACCGGCGTCGTCGCGCCACTGGCGGCGGCGATCACGGCCCAGCCCTCGACGGACGGCACGAACCCCTGGTGCCCCGCGGCGCCGGCGTCGACGATCTGGTCGTCCTCGAGGCGTCCGAGGCGGATGTCGCCGTCTGCATTCCGATAGCGCACTGCGTGCATGGGGGTCCTCCGTGGATCGACGACCGCCAGCATATCCGCACCCGCCGATCTGGATACAATCCGGGCACCGACCGGGAGGGTGGGAGATGACCGTCAAGCAGCTACAGGCCAAGGGCGTCCGCATCCTGCGGCTCGTCTACAGCGATCTCTACGGCGTGCAGCGCGGCAAGGACGTGCTGCTGACGCGCGCCGCCCACGCGATCTCCCATGGCAAGCCGTTCGTCGAGGCCGTCATGACGATCGACCATCGCCACAACATCGTCAGCGGCGATGAGGTCGGCTTCCGGGACTTCATCGCGGTCCCCGACATGAGGACTGCGCGCATCCATCCGCTCGACCCCGAGGTCGCCGTTGTCCTGTGCGATCTCCAGTCCGTGCCGTCCCACAAGCCCTCGGGCCTCGATCCACGCGGCTCCCTTAAGCGCATCGCGGAGCGCTACACGGCGCTCGGCTACACGCCGGTGGTGGCGCACGAGCTCGAGTTCTATCTGCTCGAGCGTCACGCGGATGGCGTCGGCGGCATGCGCCCGCTGCCGATGCGTGATTCGAGCGTCTACACGGTCGGACCGCTGGCCGATCCCACCGGTCTCGTCCGCGGCATGTTCGAAGCCTGCGAGGAGTTCGGCCTCGAGCCGATCTCGATGGCACAGGAGTACGGGCACTCGCAGCACGAGATCAACCTGACGCACGGCCCGGCAGTCGAAGCCACCGACCGAGCGTTCCTGTTCAAGTCGCTCGTCAAGCAGATGGCTGACATGAACGGCGTCGTCGCGACGTTCATGGGCATGCCGGTGGATGACGATGAGTGCTCCGGCTACCACCTGCACGCCTCGCTGGTGAACAGGGCGGGGAAGAACCTCTTCGACGCACCGCGAGCCAAGGACGGCCTCAGCGAGGTGGCGCATCACTTCATCGCCGGTGTCGTGGCCCACGCACCGGCCATGGCCGGGCTCCTCAATCCGACGGTCAACGCGTACAAGAGGATCATCAACGGCGGCCTGTCGCCGAAGTTCGCCAACTGGGGCCACGACAACCGCCTCGCCATGCTGCGCATCAGCGAGGAGCGCGGGCCCGCCGCGCGCGCCGAGGTGCGCTCGGGTGATGGCGCGGCCAACCCGTACCTCGTCAGCGCGGCGATCCTGGCCGCCGGCCTCGACGGCATCGAGCGCAAGCTCAAGTCGCCCAAGCCCGTCGTCGGCAACTTCTACGAGGGGCCGGAGGCCGCGATGGGTGCGGCGCTGCCGACGTCGCTCGGCGAGGCGCTCGACGCGCTCGAGGCCGACACGCGGCTGGTCAAGCTGATCGGACCCGAGCTGATCGAGGTCTTCCTGCGCAACAAGCGCTACGAGCTCGGACGCTGGGAGGCGCACCGGAACCGCCTCACCGCCTGGGAGATCGAGGAGTACGCCGAGGCGCTCTAGCCCTGGCGGCAGGGGCCGGCGAGCGCGTCGTCGGCCTCCACATCGCTGAAGCCCGCCTCGAGCAGCAGCTCGCGGGTGTGCTCACCGAGCAGCGGTGGATGCCTGGGCGAGGTGAGATGGGCGCCGTCGAACGCGATCGGCGAGCGGATCGTCTCGATCTGGCCTGCCGTGGGATGCGTGTGCCGCTGCAGCGCGTACGGCGCCGCGGCCAGCGCTTCGGGGATCGTGCGCACCGGGCCGCTCGGCACGTCCCGCTCAGCCAGCGCCGCGAGCAGCGCGGCGGGTGCGAACTGCGCGGTACCGGCCTGTAGCAGGGGGATCAGGACGGCGCGGTTGGCGACGCGATCGGGATTCGTCGCGAAGCGCGGATCCGTACCGAGGTCGGCCAACCCGATCACCTCGCAGAACGAGCGGAACTGCAGGTCCGTGCCGACCGCGACGATGATGTGCGCACCCGTCGTGGGAAACGTCTCGTAGGGGACGATCGACGGATGCGCGTTGCCGAAGCGCTCAGGCTCCCAGCCGGCGATCGAGGCCTCGGTGCCCCGATTGGCGAGCCACGCGAGCTGCGCGTCGAGCAGCGAGACCTGCACGCGACGCCCGGTTTCGCCACCGCGCACGGCGAAGAGGGCGGCGAGGATGCCGTTGGCCGCGAACATGCCCGAGGTGACATCGGCGATGGCGACGCCAACCTTCATCGGCGCGCCGTCAGCGTCGCCCGTGATGCTCATGATCCCACCCTCGCCCTGGATGGCGAAGTCGAACCCGGGCAGGGGCGCTTCAGGGCTGTCGTGCGGGTAGCCGCTGATCGAGCAATAGACGAGAGATGGGTTCTCGGCGCGCAACTCGTCCCAGCCGAGACCGAGCTTGTCGGCGCCACCGGGAATGAAGTTCTCGATCACCACGTCGCAGGTTGCCGCGATGCGCTTGGTGATCGCGACGCCCGCAGGATCGCGCAGATCGATTGCGATTGACCGTTTGCCGCGGTTGGCGCTCATGTAGTACGTCGCCTCATCGCCTGCCCACGGTGGACCCCAGGCGCGCGTGATGTCACCACCCTTGGGATTCTCGACCTTGATGATGTCCGCGCCCATGTCGGCCAAGACCATGGCGCAGTACGGGCCCGCGAGGACGCGAGACAGATCGAGGACGCGGACACCCGCCAGCGGTCCGTTGGTCGGTGCGGCGGCGGGCATGTCAGCCGTTGATCGTCTTGACGATCAGATCGAGATGCTCGCCCGGCTTCACCTTGTGGAGGATGTGCTCGAGCGTGCCGTCGGGGCCGATGATGAAGGTGGAGCGCTCGACGCCCATGTACTTCTTGCCGTACATCGATTTCTCCACCCAGACGCCGTACTGCTCGGCGACGACATGGCCTTCATCAGCCAGCAGCGGGTACGGCAGATCGAACTTCGCACGGAACTTGGCGTGGCTCTCCGGCGAGTCAGGCGAGATGCCGAACAGCACAACATCGAGCGCCTCAACCTGCGACCAGCCGTCCCGGAGTCCACAGGCCTGCGTCGTGCAGCCGGGCGTGTCGTCCTTGGGATAGAAGTAGAGGACGACGCGTTGGCCCCGAAAGTCCGCGAGCGAGACCGTGGCTCCCTTGTCGTCGAGCATGGTGAAGTTTGGGGCAACAGCTCCGGCGTAAAGACTCATACGGGTAGTCTACGCGGCGATGTTCCGTCGTCGGCGTCGCCTGAGATCCACCTTGGCCTGTGGCTTGCTCGCGGGTGCGGCAGTCCTGACGGCGTGCGGGTCTGAGCAACTCGACGGCCGCGTGTCCGTGGTCGGCTCGTCGTCGTTGCTCCCCATGATGTCCTCGGTTGCGAGTGCCTTCTCGTCGCAACACTCGCTGGTCGCCATGCAGGTGCGCATGACCGGCACGAGCGATGGCGTCGGGCTGTTTTGTGACGGTCTCGCAGCAGTGACGGGCGCGTCACGGCCACTCAACGAGCGCGAACGTGGCAATTGCGAAGCGTCCAGTATTCCCTACGTACGCCTGCACGTTGCGAACGACGGGGTGATCTTGTTCACGGCGGATGATCCATCGCTGCCGCAATGTGTGACGACCGATCAGGTCTATGCACTCATGGGTCCGCAGTCCATGGGCGTCGCGACGTGGGCCGAGGCCAGCACGGTGATACCTGGTGCCGGAGCGGGCCTGCCGAATACCGAGTTGAACGTGATCGGGCCTGATGCGGGCGCCGGAACGCGCCAGGTTCTGATCGATCTGCTGATCAGCCCCATCGCAAAGGAACGGGGCATGGTGCCGACCCTGCGAGCGGACTACACAGCAGTTCCCAGTGAGCAACTGGTCCCGAGCACCACCGCAAGTGCTTTTGGCGGGCTCGGGTTCACCGGTATGGCGCTTTACCGGGAGGCCGATCAGGGGCTGCTGCCCCTCGCCATCGATAGTGGCGAGGGCTGCGTGACACCCTCCGAAGAACACGTTCGAGACGGCACATATGCACTGGGGCGGGCCCTCTACGTCTACGTCAACCTCGACGAGGTCAAGACCGATCCCACCCTTGACGCGTTCATCGACCAGCTCCTTTCGCCTTCCAGCCTAGCCATGGCTGCGTCGACCGGTGGTGTTGCGCTCTCCGAGGCAGAGGCCGATGAGGTCCGCGCACATTGGGCCCGCGCCACGAGCACAGGGAAGGGTGATACGGAGTGAGGGCGCTCACCTCCCTCAGCGGCGTTGAGATCTCTCTGCTTTGTGTCGGCGGCGCCATTCTGTTCGCGATCGTGTTGGGCTCGATCATGCGGTGGTTTATACGCGGTGGTGCGCGCGAGTCTGCAGGGTTGACCGCAGCGGCGTATATGACCGTGCTCGGCAGTCTCTTCGCGATTCTCACGGGCTTTCTGATCAATACCGAGTACTCGACGTATCGGCAAGCGCAGAACAGCGTGGGGAGTGAGGTCGCCGCAGCGAGCGAGCTGGCCTACGCAAGTGCCTCACTTCCGCCAGCAGATGCGTCCCTCGTGCAGGCCCGCCTAGGGACGTTCCTCGTCACTACCTCTGTTCGCGAATGGCCGCACTTGGCGCACGATCCTGGGGCCCCATCGCCCGCGGCCGCTAACGTCTCGCAGCTCTCGCAATTGGTGTATTCATTCGGCCCGCGACCGTACGTTGACGGTTCGACGTCTGACGCGATGAACGCAGCCATGACCGGCTTGACGGAGGCGCGGCGCCAGCGCATTGTGATTGCCACGCAGGAGCTGCCGCTGCCGCTGTTCCTGCTCGCGGTGATCAGTGGTGTTGCCCTGATCGCTGGAGCACTCTTGGTGGCTCTCCGGTCAGGACCGCGGTATGTGTATGTGGCGGCGGGGATCATCCTCATCGTCGGGTTTGACCTCGCTGCCATTCTGTCGATCAGCGCGCCGTTTGCCGGCCCGACGGTCGTGTCGGTCAGTGCTGCGCCCATCGAGCAAGTCGTGAACGAGCTGCGAGCTGGTCTTTACCTTCCGTGGATCGGAACGCTGTGAACCGCCGACTTCTCGTGCTCCTCGTGTTGGCCGCATTGGTCGCCGCCGGCTGCGGGAGCTCCTCGTCGTCGCCGTCGGCGGCCTCCGCCTGTAACGAGAGTGGTCCCACGTGTGTACGGGTAGGGCTCGGCCAACCCCTGTACCTCGGCACGCTCCTTTTCGAGTCTGATCCGATCGGGCTCGACGTGGCGCGTAGCATCCGTCTGGCTATCGACTATTTGGACGGCTCGTTCGATGGCATTCCCGGACAACTCTTGGGGCATGACATCAGTGTGGTCGCGGAAGACGACGGGTGTTCGGCCGTCGGCGGGCGCACCGGTGCGGTCCGGCTCCTGCAAGAGCCAGCGCTGGTTGCGGTCATCGGTACATCGTGTTCGTCAGCGGCGTTCGGCGCGGCCGACGTTGTGCTCGAGCAGGACAACGTGCTGTTGCTCTCCGCATCCAACACTGCGCCCGGGCTGACCGACTCCGCCACCCATCAGCGCAACTACTTTCGCGTGGCGTTCAACGACATCATTCAGGGCTCGACGGTCGCCGACTTCGCGTTTACGCGAGAGAGGTGGACGAGCGCGATCGCCGTCCACAAGGAGGGCGACGCCTACTCGGAGCAGTTGACCGCAGCGTTCTCGCAGTCCTTCGTGTTGCTCGGCGGAACGTCGCTGAGCGACCTCGGTGTCTCTGAGGCCGTGACGCCCGCTGCGGTGCAACGTGCAGTCGCAAAGGCGCAGCCGTCATTCGTCTTCATCGCCGAGTTTAGCCCGGTGTGTGACGAGGTAGCCGCAGCTATTCGTCGTGCACCAAACACCCGCAACATTCCGATTGTCGTGTCCGAGGCGTGCCAGACACCGACCTTCCTGTCGACGCTCGGCGCCGATGCCAACGGTATCTACACGTCGGGGCCCGACTTCTCGACGGTTCGCGAATCGGCGTTTTACAACGACGCATACCTTCCCGCGTACCGCCGCCTCACCGGCGGCGACCCGATCGGCGTGTTTCACCCATCCGCGTGGGACACGACCAATCTCCTGTTCGATGTCCTTCGGCGCACGGCCGTGAGCGACTCCAGCGGGGTACTCAGGATCAATCGGGAAGCGCTCCGTCGCGGGCTCCTCGAGGTACGCGGGTACGAAGGCCTGTCGGGACGGCTTTCGTGCACGTCGAGCGGCGACTGCGCCGAGGGTGCCAGGATTGCGATCTATCGCGCACCGAACTGGCCGGTCAATAAGGGCGACGCTGCGCAGCCGATTTTCAGCCAGCTGAAGACACTGGCGCAGATCAAGAACGGCGGCTGAGCGCCGCCTCACGCATACTTCGGGCGTGGTCACGCACATCCACCTCGGTCTCGGCTTCCTCGTGATTGCGATTAATCTCGTCGCCGGCATCTGGGGTCTCCTCGTGTGGCGGCGAAAGCTGCCGGCCAACAAGCTCTACGCGCAGCTGCTTGCGGCGTCGCAGACGGTGATCATCGGGCAGGCCATCATTGGTCTGCTGCTGCTGAGCCAGAACCTGCGTGCGGAGCAGCAGCTCCACTACGTGTACGGGCTCCTGCCCGCCGGCATGGTCGTGTTCGCCTACTCCGCGCGGCGTGACGACCACCTGCGCAACATCCTGATCTTCTCGATCGCGGCGCTGCTCGCGGCCGCGCTCTCCATACGCGCGCTGACGGTTTCGGGGATCATGGGATGAACGTGGAACGCCGTCAGCTGATCAACTGGGGCATCGTCGTCGTCGCGGCCGTCGTGGTCACCGTCCTGCAGGTGGTCGCCGGCCCCGCGCTGGGGATCCTCGCGATGGTCGTGCGCATCGCGATCCTCGCTGCCCTCGTGTGGTTCGCATACACATTGTGGCGCAACAACCGCTCGCGCCTGCAATGGCTCTCCACGCGGCAGAAGCTGCTGTTCTACGGCGCCGGGGCCCTCATCGTCCTCGTGGTGGTCGTGTCGTTCCTGCTGCCGCTGATGCTCTTCACCTCGATCTTCCTGCTCGCCGTCGCGGGAGGGTGCGCCTTCGTCATGTGGCGCATCTACCAGGAGACGGCTGGCTGGTACTAGGTCAGCCTGCGCGCGGTTCGCGGTGGCGTCCGCCACGAAGGCGTGACAAAGCGCCGTTCGCCCGGCATGACGACTCGGGCAGAGTGTCCGCATGCGACGAGGACAGTCCGCCGTTGAGGTCGTCTGCGCCGTCACGCTGCTGTCCCTGCTGCTCAGCGCGTGCGGCCTTGCGGCTCTCACGTCCTGGCGTGCCGCGGAGGTGGACGTGGCCCGCGTGGCCGCCGCGCGAGCAGCTGATCGCGGCGGCGATCCCGTGCAGGCCGCGATCGATGCGGTGCCGACGCTGTTGCACGCAGTGGTCAGGCGGGAGCTGTCCGGTGCCAGGTAGCGGCCGCCGCGGGCAGGCGATCGTCGAGGTGCTGGCCCTCGCGCCGCTCGTGGTCGTGGCGGTCCTGGCCTTCGCCGTGGCGGCTGGTCGGCTCGCGGCCATGGCCCGGGCCGAAGCGGCCTTGGCACGGGCGGTCGCGGTCGACGCGGCTGGCGCATCGATCGCGTACGGGCTTCCCCGGCGCGCGCGCCTGGTGCGCACGACGGACGCGACCATCACCGTCGCGGTTCCCGCCCCGCTGGGAGCGATCACGCTCGAGGGGCCGCGGGCCCGCTGATGCGCCGAGGTCAGGCGACGATCCTGCTGCTGGCCGTCCTGCTGCCGGCTTCCCTGCTCGGGCTCATCGGACTGGCGTACCTGGGAGCGCGGGTGCAGGGCGAGCGTGCCCAGCGCCTGGCCGACACCGCCGCCCTGCGTGCCGCGCAGGGCCTGCCGGTGGCAGCGGTGCCTGACGCGGAGGTGCAGATCCTCGCCCACGGCGATCAGGTGCGGGTGAGCGTGCGGCTGCGTCGCACGACACTCGACGGGCTCGGTCTGGCCGGAGTCGAATTCACCGCCCGTGCTGCGGCCGTTGCGCGTGCCGTCACGACGGGCGACGGGACCGCCGGCGCGGTGCTGGTGGGCTAGGACCGCACTACGATGGACGAGTGGCCATCGGCGTCGACCTGATTCGCGAGCGCGCGCGCATGCTCCCCGAGGAGCCGGGGGTCTACGTCTACCGCGACGAGGCCGGCGAGGTGCTCTACATCGGCAAGGCCAAGTCGTTGCGCAAGCGCGTCGGCTCGTACGCACGGCCCGAGCGAGGCCTCGAGCGCAAGACCGCCGAACTCGTGCTGCGCGTCGCGGAGATCGACGTGACGATCACGGGCACGGAGACCGAGGCCCTGCTGCTCGAGCAGACCCTCGTCAAGCAGCACCGACCGCCGTACAACGTGCGCCTGCGCGACGACAAGTCGTATCCGATGATCGCGGTCACGACCGGCGAGCCGTATCCGCGGGTGCTCTTCACCCGGCGCGGTGATCGTCGCAACGCCCGCCTGTTCGGTCCGTACCCGAGCGCCAGCCGGGTCCGCGAGACGCTGGACGTGCTCAATCGCGTGTTCCCCTACCGGCCGTGCGAGGGGCCGAAGCCCGGGCGTCACTCGGGTTCTCCGTGCCTCGACCTCCACATCGGACGGTGCCTCGCACCGTGCGTCGGGCGCGTCAGCGAGGAGGACTACGGCGCCATGATCGACGACGTGATCCGCTTCCTCGAGGGCGACACGCGGACGATCCAGCGGCAGCTGCAGGAGGAGATGGACGCGGCCGCAGCCGACCAGCGCTATGAGGACGCGGCCCGTGCCCGCAACCGCCTCAACGCCGTGCGCATGCTCGATGAGCGCCAGCTGGTGGACCGTGCCGACTCCGGTGACGCCGACGTCCTGGGCGTGGCGATCGGCGCCAACGTCGCCGTCGTGCACATCTGGCCTCAACGGGGCGGGCGCCTGGCGGAGCGCGTGGAGTTCATCTTCGACAACGCGCAGGTGGCGACGCCGGACGAAGTCGTGCAGGCCGCCTTTGGCGAGCGCTACGGCGCCGGTGCCGCGATTCCGCCCCTGGTGCTCGTGCCCGGCGATCTGGAACGGACGGACGAGCTCCAGGCGCTGCTCACCGACCGGCGCGGTGCCGCCGTGGAGCTCCGCGCCCCCGAGCGCGGTGAGTGGCGCCGGCTGCGCGAGCTGGCGCAGCGCAACGCGCAGCTCGCCCTCGA
>CAZPQP010000007.1:3122-23941 GCA_964588635.1 uncultured Bifidobacterium sp. | reverse complement strand
CCTCGTCGTGCAGCGGTCTGCCGTCGTCGTCGAGGATCCAGCCGTCGGGGACCGACAGGTCTGCGACCTCGCCGAGCTGGTCGGGGCAGACCTTGCAACGCCACGGCGCCTCGTAGCGCCAGCGTGTCTCGGACTCGTCGAGGTACGCCTCGCGGTACGTGAGCTCGGCGCGTGCACCGGCACCGTCCTCAAGGGTGGTGAGCCCCGGCCAGCCCATGCCGCGGTACCGGAACGTCGTGAGCGCGTCGGGGTCCATACCGTGCGCCGACGCCATGTCGCGCGGCATGTGCCGACTCGCCGTCGTACCGCAGAAGATCGTCAGCAGGTACGCGACCTGCTCGTCGACACGCGGATCCCGGCGAGCGAGGTTGCGCATCGCGTTGAGATCGCACGGCTTCGCGATCACGGCGAAGCGGATGCCCTCGTCGAGCAGGTCGTGCACGGGCAGGAGCGGCGCGACCGGGCCGTAGCGCGACTGCGCGCCGCTCAGGACCTCGGCGGGCGTGCGCGAGATCTGCGGGAGCGTGAGCGTGGGATCGTCGCCCGCGGTGCGCACATGCAGGATCGCGTCGACGCGGCCCGATTCGAGCAGGAACATGCCCAGCGCCGTCAGCACGCCACCGGCTGCCGCGGTGTGGCGCACCTCGGCGTCCGTCGCCCATCCCCGGTGCATGGCGCGGCGCGGACCCCACACGGGATCGAGCCGCGTGCCCTCGTCGAGCTCAGCGGGATCGGGGCCGATCACCGTCGCGCCGGGGCAGACCTCGACGAGCGACGGATCGACATCGTCGGGCAGGTGCGGCCGCAGGTTGCCGTTCGGCGCCAGCCGCAGCTCGATGCGCGGATCCATGCTCGCGCAGATGCCGCAGCTCGAGCACAGCCCGCCCTGCACGACCTCCGCGAGCGACGCCGGGCGGTTGGCGGGCTTCACGGCGCCTCGTCGATCCCGTCGTACTCGGGCTCGGCGTCGACGCCCTGCCACTGGTCATTCGGATCCTCGCCGCCGCGCGTGCCCCAATCGCCGCGATCGACGCCGCCGAAGTGCTCGCCCGCGACCGTCTCGATCGGCTCGGAGAAGACCTCGACCTCGAGGCCGCGCGCGTGCAGGACGACCGTCACGACGCCACGGCCGAGGTCGCCCGTGCGCAGGTTCTGCGCGAGCGGCTCCACGCCGGCGCGCACGGCGGCACAGCCCTCCTCGGCGAGCTCGGGCTGCACGTCGAGCCAGCCGCCCTCGAGCGAGTCCATCGCGTCCGCGCCCGTCTCGAACTCGGCCAGCCACGCGCTGCCGTCGTTCCAGGTGCGGATCTGGCTCACGCGGGGAGGACCTTGCCGGGGTTCATCAGCCCGAGCGGATCCATCGCGTTCTTGATGCGGCGCATCATCGCCATCGTCTCAGGGTCGTGCTCGAGGGCCAGGTACTTCACCTTGCCGATGCCGACGCCGTGCTCGCCCGTGCACGTGCCCTCCATCGCGATCGCGCGCTTGACGAGCCGCTCGGACAGGCCGCGGGCCGCCGCGATCTCCTCCTCGCTGTCGGGGTCGACGACGATGGTGAGGTGGAAGTTGCCGTCGCCGACGTGACCGACGATCGGGGCGAAGACGCCGGACGCGGTGAGGTCGGCACGCGACTCCTCGATGCAGTCCGCCAGGCGCGAGACCGGTACGCAGACGTCGGTCGGCATGCCGCGGCAGCCCGGACGCAGCGCCACGGTCGCCTCGTAGACCTGGTGGCGCGCGTGCCAGATGCGACGGCATTCGGCGGGGTCGGTCGACCACTCGTAGCCCTCCGCACCGTGGGCGGCGACGATCTCGGCGAGCGCGGCGGCATGCTCCTGCACGCCGGTCTCGGAGCCGTGGAGATCGAAGAACAGCGTCGGACGCTCGGCCACCGGCAGCTCGGAGCGCTGCGCGATCGCGTGCATCGTCACCTCGTCGGCGAGCTCGACGCGCGCGACGGGCAGGCCCATCTGGATCGTCTCGGTGGCCGCTTCGACGGCATCGCGGACGGTGGGGAAGTTGACGATCGCCGACGCCGTCGCCTCGGGCAGCGGATGCAGCTTGACCGTGAGCTCGGTGATCACGCCCAGCGTGCCCTCGGACCCGATCAGCAGGTGCGTCAGGTCGTAGCCGGCGGACGACTTGCGCGCCCGCGAGCGCGTCCGCATGATCTCGCCGTCGGCGGTCACGACCGTCAGCGACAGCACGTTCTCGCGCATGGTCCCGTAGCGCACCGCGGTCGTACCGCTCGCTCCGGTCGCCGCCATGCCGCCGAGCGTGGCGTCGGCACCGGGGTCGACAGAGAAGAAGACACCGTCCTGGCGCAGCCGCTCCTCCAGCTGGCGGCGGGTGACGCCGGCCTCGATCGTCGCGTCGAGATCCTCGGGGCGCACGGAGAGGATGCGGTTCATCCGCGTCAGGTCGATCGAGACGCCACCGGTCAGTGCGGCAACGTTGCCCTCGAGGGAGGAGCCGGCGCCGAACGGGATCATCGGCACCCGACGGGCATGGCATTCGCGCACCACGGCGGCGACCTCGTCGGTGGAAGCCGGGAACACCACGAGGTCGGGACGGGCCGTCTCGTGCCACGACTCGTCGTGGCCATGGCGCTCGAGCTCGCTCTCGGATGTCGTCACCTGATCGGCGCCGACGATTGCCTCGATCGCCGCGCGCAGCTCGCCGGGTTCATCCATGCGCGTCACGGTACCAGCGCCGCGAACTCCTCCGGCGTGTTGGCGTTGCGCAGCGAGTCCAGGCGCGGGTCGGCGTCCCGGACGCCGGGCAGCGTGAGCAGTGCATCCTCGTCGAGGAAGCGCGTCCGGACGCGGTCGAACAGGTAGCCCGGGCCGGCGATGCCGTCGGCGAGCGCGGCCGTCACAACCGGCAGCGTCGAGGCACGCCAGACCGCGGTGAGCGGATGGCGGAAGCCCTGCGCATCGGGCACGAGCAGGTCGTCGTCGGGGAGCAGCGCGTCGAGCAGCGCTCGCACGAAGACGGGGTGGAGGAGCGGCGTGTCCACGCTGGCGATGAAGACCGTTTCGGCACGGTCACCGAGCGCGAGCAATCCGGCCTCGACGCCGCGCAGCGGGCCCTCCTCGGCGACGCGATCGCGTGTCACCTCGACGCCCTCGGGGAGCGGCGGGATGATCTGATCGGGAGCCGCAACGGCGATCACCGGCCCGGCCACTGCGGACTGCAGCACGCGCACGATGTGCGCGGCCAGCGGCTCTCCCCGCCAGTCGAGGTCGGCCTTCGCTGTGCCCATCCGCGTGGATCGGCCGCCGAGGAGCAGGATCGCGCCCATGGCGAGAAGGTACCAGCGGCTGGTAGGGTCATCCGCATGAAGACATGCGTGGTGATCGGAGCGGGCTGCGCCGGGCTGACGGCGGCAGACGCGCTGGCGCAGGCCGGCATCGAGGTGACGGTGCTTGAGGCGCGCGATCGCGTCGGCGGCCGCGTCTGGAGCGACCGCACGGCGAGCGGCGCGCTGATCGAGCGCGGGGCGGAGTTCATCACCGCCGGGTACGACGCGACCGACGCGATGGTCGAACGGCTCGGACTCGAGTACGTCGGCATGGGGATCCGCTATCCCGACCGCGAGCTGCGTCCCGACCCGGGCATCGACCGTGCCGAGGCGCTCGCCGCCGCGCACGAGGTGGAGGTCGCGGCGGCTGCGGCTGGCCCCGACGCGATGGCGCTCGACATCCTCGCCACGGTCGAGGACGACGACATCCGCGAGCTCCTCGCCAGCCGCTCGCAGAGCGCCTCGTCCGTCGCCCTTGAGCTGCTGCCCGCCGAGCGCCTGCGCACCGTCGGCCACCTGCTCGACGACGGCGAGACGCGCCGCATCGGCGGCGGCAACGACGGCATCGCGCTGTGCCTCGCCGAGCGCCTTGGCGACGCCGTGCGCCTCGAGGATCCCGTCTCGCGCATCGAGCACGGTCCCGACGGCGTGCGCGTCCACGCAGAGAGCGGGGTCTTCGAGGCCGACGCCTGCATCGTCGCCGTGCCGCTCGCCGTCACGCAGGACATCGCGTTTGACCCGCCGCTCGAGGCCGATCGCGTCGCCGCGATGAACCGCATCCCCGTCGGCCAGGCCGCCAAGCTCGTCGTGCCCGCCGCCGAGGCGGTCCCGCCGGCCGCGATCATGTCGACCGCCGACCGCTTCTGGGCGTACACGACGCCGTGCGACGAGGTCGGCGGCACCGTCGTCGGCTCGTGGATCGGCGGCGCACCGGTGATGGACCTGCTCGAGGTTGATGCCGGTCCGGCCACCTGGGTCGACCGCATCCGCGGGTTCTGGACCGAGCTGCCCGCGCTTGACGAGGACGCGGCCGAGACGACGATCTGGCGCCACGACAACCCGTGGACGGGCGGCACCTACTCGGCCGTCACCGGCATCCCTGACGACCGCGATCGCCACCCGATCGGCGATCGGCTCGGGCGCGTCTCGTTCGCCGGCGAGCACACTGCGCCGCGCGACTGGACCGCGACCATCGAGGGGGCGATCCGCAGCGGCCAGCGTGCCGCAGAGGAGATCATCACGACGCTCGGAGGAGCAGCATGAGCAAGGCAGTCCGACTGGCGGCCAGCGACCTCGATGCGGTGGAGGCCGTGCTCGAGGACGGCGCGATGGCGAAGACAGCGGTCCGTCTCGACTCCGGTGGCGGACTGTCGTCCGGCGTCTGGGAGTCCGAGGCCTTCACGTGGGAGACCGACGGCTATCCCGTCGACGAGACCTGCGTGATCATCGAGGGCGTCGTCGAGTTCCGCTACCCCGACGGCAGCGTCGAGACCTACGGCCCCGGCGAGGCGTTCTCGGTGAAGAAGGGCACGCCGCTGGTCTGGCACCAGGACGGCACCGTCAAGAAGTTCTTCGTGATCCGCGAGAGCTGAGTTAACAGAGGGGTCAGACCCCTCTGTTAACCACCGTCGGACGCGATTTCGGTCGTTGATCGCGGCGTTTCCGCGTCGGCTTCGCGTAGATCGCTCTGGTAGAACGACGACGTGCGCCGCCACCTGACTCCGTCCATGGTCGTCGCCTTGATTGCCCTGTTCCTCGCCCTCGGCGGTGTCAGCTACGCGGCGATCGAGATTCCCCGCAATTCCGTCGGCACCAGCCAGCTCAAGGCGAGCGCCGTGACGTCGACCAAGGTCAAGGACCGCTCACTGCTCGCCCGCGACTTCAAGACCGGCGAGCTGCCGCGGGGTGAACAGGGACCTGCGGGCGAGCGCGGCGCCACGGGAGCCACCGGGCCGACGTTCTCGTTTGCGTACGGCACGGTCTTCGCCAGTCCCGTGGTCATCGTCGGCACCACCACGGTCGTGACGCGGGGGGTGGCAGTCCCGTCCGCCGGGCGACTCGTCGTCGTGTTCACGGGGCGCGTATTCATTTCCAGCGGCAGCGCGGGTAACTCGGCGATCGGTCTCTGCGCCGCCTATGCGCGCCGCACCGCGGGTACGTACACGCGCGTGAGCCAGCTGATCCCGAGCTCGACGGCCTACTACGGCGTTGCGGACGGTGCGATCACGCTGACCTTCGCGGTGGATGCCACGGCCGCGGACACGTACGAGATCGCGATCCGGTGCTCGAAGGAGGATGTCTCCGGGACGCCCGGCCTCGGCTTCGACCGGTACGACATGACGGGCGTGCTGACGGCGACCTGACGCCCCCGGCGATCACTCGACGAACAGCGAGGGGCGCGGCTGGCCGAGGATGGCGCGCGCGGCGTCACGGCCCGTGCGGACGGCGCCCTCCATGTAGCCCGCGGCCCAGTGGTCCGAGCCGGCCACGTAGAACGGCGGCTCGTGCGTGCCGTGCAGCGGGCCGACGGCCATCAGGTCGCCGGGCTCCCACAGCGCGACGTAGCCGAGCGTGTACGGGTCGGTGCCCCAATGCCGCCACAGGACCGCCTGCGGCTCGACCGGGCCGTCGCAGAGGCGCTCGAGCGAATCGATGAGGCCCTGCGTCAGCGTTCCGGGCGGGGCGGCATCGATGTAGCCGCGCTTCTCCGGCCCGAGCAGCGACGACAGGGCGTTCTCGCCTTGGACCCAGAAGCCGCCGACCGCGTGCTCCGACACGGCGAGGCCATTCCACCCGACGCGCTGCCAGACGGGCTCGTCGAAGACGGTGATGGCCTTCGACGCCAGCGCCTGACGCTGGCGGTGCAGCGACTGCAGACGCGCGGTGGAGAGACCGGTGATGGCGACGCGGCGCAGCGGACCGACGGGCAGCGCGCACACCACGGCGTCGGCCTGCAGGACCTCGCCGCTGACGAGCGTGACCGTGCACGGCGCGCCGACATGAATCGACGCGACGGGCGCGTTGAAGCGAATGCGGCCGGAGAGCTCGGCCTCGAGGGTATCGACGAGGACGCTCGAGCCGCCCTTGACCTTGAGGTTCTCCCACTGGTCGTAGTCCGTGTTGAGCACGCCGCCGACGGCCGCTGCGGCACGCGCCCAGGCCAGCACCGAGCCGCGCTCCAGCGTGCCGTGCCCCGCCGACAGCGCGCCGGCCTCGCACAGGCGGTAGGCGAGCCACGACGGCTGGAGCGAGCGCAGCAGCGCGCCGACGGAGAGGTTGTCGAGGCGCTCCGCGTCCGGGTGGGACCACGGGTCGGCGGGATCGAGCTCGGCGGCGATCTCCAGCACCGCAGCCTCGAGGCGTTCGAGGCACGCGGCATCCTCCTCCGATAGCCAGTCCTCGCCGATGTACGTGCCGTCGAGCATGTCGTAGCCGTGCTCGCCCGGCTCCTCGGTGTAGCTCGGCACGATCTCGAGACCGAGCTCCGCCGCGAGCTCGAGGTATCCGTGGTGGACGGTGCCGATGATCTCGCCGCCCATCTGCAGCGTGCGGCCGTCGTCGTATCGCATCCCCTCGACGCGGCCGCCCACGCGCGCACGCGCCTCGACGACGACGACGTCCGTCCCCGCACGTGTGAGATCGCGGGCGCAGGTGAGGCCGCCGAGGCCGCCGCCGACAACGATCACATCCGACTTCATCTCCGTGCCTCCATCAATCGATCCGCCGCTCAGCGGAAGGGGGTTCGCTCACCGGGTAGGGGAAACGGGTTCGACCACGCCCGCCCGCCGTCGGCCGCGGTCACGCCGATGCGCGCCCACTCCCAGTACGCGGGAGCGTCGAAGCGGGCGGCGGTGATCAGGCCATCAGGGCTGCGCTCGACGGTCTCGCCGCGGTAGCTCGCGATGGCCGGGTCGGCGTTGACGCGGCCGCCGTCCCAGGCGCCGGAGTGGAGCGCGACGGACGTGGCGGGCGAGCAGCGCACGATGATGCCGCCGTCGATGCGCTCCAGGCCGAGCAGTTCAGGGCCGGTGGTCGAGTAGAACGCGCCGGAGCGCAGTGCGTCGAGCACTGCCTCGCGCGTTCGCGTCGCCGCCTTCACCACCGTCCAGCCCAGTCCGGCATCGCTGCCGCTCGTGCTCGTTGCGCGGTGGGCGTCGTCGGTGGCGATGCCCTTGGCCGCGCCGCCCAGCTGCTTGATGTGGTCCCACTGCACCTCGGACAGGCCGTTGCCCTGCTCCACCTCGCAGCCGCCGTTGTAGACCTCAAGGCCCGACAGTGCAGGTGCGCTCAGGTAGTCGTCGGCGGTCAGGCTGCTCCAGCGCGGATGCGCGAGGTACGCGACGCCACCGTGGGCGACGATCCACTCCGCGCACGCGGCGATGGTCGGGAATGCCGCGCGGGGCTCGGGCAGCGCGTCGATGCCGAGAGCGAGCACCTCCGCCTCGAAGGGCGTGCGCTCGAGGTCGGCCGATAGCTCGCTGCCCGGGATCATCAGCATCGTGTCCGACGCGGCGCGGGTGATCAGCCAGTGGTCGGTGATCACGAGCACGTCGCAGCCGAGGCGCTCGTAGTGCGCGACCAGCTCCGTCGGCGTCGGCTCGCCGTCGGACGCGTCGGTGTGGCAGTGCAGCTGGCAGCGCAGCCACTCGCCCGGTGCCTCGAAGGGGTTCACGCATGCGAACGTAGCACGCTGACTGTGCAATCAGGATTCTCCGCCGCCTACGGAGCGGGCGACGACATGATCGGCAGCGCGCGCGGCGGCCGCGCTCTACGCTTTCCCCATGGCCGATGACATCACGCAGATCGCGAGCGCCGACCAGGAGGCGGTCGAGCGCTCCTGCGCCGACGTCACCACCGGCGAGGCGCGCTACCTGATGGCGCTGCTCGACATGCAACGCGAGGCGGGGGAGAACGGTCCCTCACAGGCGAGCCTTGCCCGGCATCTCAACGTGTCGGCACCGACCGCACTCGAGATGCTGCGCCGCCTGCGCACCATGGGTCTCGTGCAGGACGAGAAGGTGCGGCTCACGCCGGTCGGCACCAGCGCCGCGCTCGTGCTGAGCACGCGCCGTCGCGCCGCGCTGGCGATCATGCAGGACGTGCTCGGACTCGACGGCGAGGATGCCGAGCACGAGGCCGCGTGGCTCGCCGCCAGCGCCTCACCGGTGCTCGGACGCCACCTGATCGCCTGGCGCGCGCACGGTCCGACGAGCTAGGACGTCGCCGCAGCCGCCTCGCGCTTCGCCACCGCGGCGCGCACGCGCGGGGCAACCTCCTTGCCGAGCAGCTCGATGCTCCGGAGCGTCGCCTCGTGCTGGCTCGGGGCGGCGCTCATCTTCATCAGGAAGCGCGTGTTGCCGAAGACGGCGTGGTAGTCGAGGAGCTTCTCGACGACGTCGTCGACCGAGCCGATCAGCAGCGCACCGCCCGGCGCGCACTCGTGGTCGTAGTGGTCGCGCCCGCGCGGCTGCCACCCGCGCTCGCGGCCGATCTGGTTCATCATGCCGTTGTACGTCGGGTAGACGAGGTCCTGCGCCTCCTGCGTCGACTCGCCGACGAAGCCGTGCGCGTTGATGCCGAGCTGGAGCGCGCCCGGGTCGTGGCCGAACTCCTCCCACGCCTTGCGGTACAGGCGCGTCATCGGCTCGAAGTGGCGGAACTCGCCGCCGATGATCGCGAGGGCCAGCGGCAGCCCGAGGCCCGCGGCGCGCACGGCCGACTGCGGCGTGCCGCCGATCGCCAGCCAGACCGGCAGCGGTTGCTGGTAGGCGCGGGGGTAGACCTCGCGCTCGTCGATCGAGGGGCGGTGTACGCCCTTGTGGGTGACGACCGTGTTCTCGCGGACGTTGAGCAGCAGCTCGAGCTTCTCCGCGAAGATCTCGTCGTAGCTGCCGAGCTCCTGGCCGAACAGCGGGAACGACTCGATGAACGAGCCGCGTCCGGCCATCACCTCGGCGCGGCCGCGCGAGATCTGGTCGATCGTCGCGAACTGCTGGTAGACCCGGATCGGATCCTCCGAGCCGAGCACCGTCACGCCGCTCGACAGGCGGATGCGCTCGGTGCGGGTGGCGGCTGCGGCGAGGATGGTGGAGGGGGAGGAGACGGAGAAGTCGAGGCGATGATGCTCGCCGACGGCGAACACGTCGAGGCCGGAGGCATCGGCGACCTCGATCTCCTCGATCAGATTGCGGATGCGCGTTCCCTGATCGATGCGCTCGCCGGTGGCGGCGTCGGGCATCGAGTCGCCGAAGTTGTAGAGGCCGATTTCCATCGCACGAGCATCAACGCCGAACGCACGAGGATTGTTCCCGCGACCCGCCCGCGGATAGCATGGTGCGGTGATCCCCGAAGACGCCCGCTCGCGCGACCTGATCGGCTACGGCCCGGAGCCGCCGGCGTTCGCCTGGCCGGACGGCGCGACCGTCGTCGTGAACCTCGTCGTGGTCTACGAGGAGGGCTCGGAGGCCTCCGTGCGCTGGGGCGACGCGCGCAACGAGGGCTGGGGCGAGTACGCCGGCGAGGGGCCGCAGCCCCCGAGCCTCGACCATGGCACCGAGGGGCACTACGACTACGGCAGCCGCGCGGGCATCTGGCGTCTCGCACGCATCATCGATGAGGCCGCCGTCCCGGCGACCGTGTCCGCGACGGCCACCGCACTGGAACTCAATCCCGCCGTCGCCGAGTGGATGAACGCGGGTGATCACGATCTGCTCGGGCACGGCTGGCGCTGGCTGCCGCCGTGGAGCATGGACGAGGCGACCGAGCGGGAGCATCTGGCTCGGGCGGTGGCGACGTACGAGCGCGTCTGCGGTCGCCGCCCGCTCGGCTGGAACAGCCCGTACTCGGCGAGCGATGCCACCCGGCGTCTGCTGGTCGAGGAGGGCGGGTTCCTCTACGACTCCGACCCCTGCGCCGACGATGTGCCGTACTACGTCGAGTCCGCAGGCGCCCCGCTGCTCGTCGTGCCGTACTCCAAGACCTACAACGACAGCCGCTATCTCGCCAGCCCGGGCTTCGGCAGTCCGCGCGACCATCTCGACCTGCTGGTGATGGGGCTCGACGAGCTCGTCCGTGAGGGGCGCACGGCGATGATGACCGTCGTCGTGCACGCGCGCTGGACGGGGCAGGCCGCGCGCGCCGCCGCGCTGCGGTCGTTCCTCGAGCACGCCCTAGGATCGCCCGGCGTCACGCTGATGCGCCGCGACGACATCGCGCGCTGGTGGCTCGAGCGCCACCCGCCGAGCAGGGGCTAGACCAGGTCGCCGAGGGTGTCGGCGAAGGCGTCGACGACGTCAAGGTGCTCGGGCTTCATCACGGTCGAGCGCAGGACCGTTGCCGTCGGCTGATCGGCTTCGACGTGCAGGTCGTCGGCGCTGACGCTGAGCTTCGCGACATGCCAGCCGCGCTCGGCGAGCCGATCGTAGGCTGCATCCGTCGCCGCGGTCACCGCCGAGGCGGTCGCCCCGTCGGGATGCCAGCAGACGACGTCGAGATCGGGGTCGAGCATGAGCGTCCAGCCGTCGAGACCGTGGATGCGCTCGGCCAGCCGCAGCGCCGCCGAGCGCGCGCCGGCCAAGTGGCTGCCGAGGCCGTCCCGCGTGAGCGGCAGTGCGCGCAGCGTCGCCCAGAGCGCCGCCGCCGAGGCGCCGGAGCGCGAGCACTCGAGGCTGATCTCGCCGGGGTGCAGCTCCTCGCTCGTGAAGTACGTGTACGGCGAGTCGTGCCGGTAGAGGCTGCCGACGCTCGGGTCGCGGAAGACGATGCAGCCGCAGCCGTAGGGCTGGAGGCCGTGCTTGTGCGGGTCGATCGCGATCGAGTCGGCGCGGGCCAGCGCGTCGAACGGCTCACGGGCCACGCCGGGATCGCCGCCATCCGCGAGCAGCGCGAAGAAGCCGCCGTACGCCGCATCGACGTGCAGGCGCGCTCCGTATCGCTCGCACAGGTCGGCGACGCGATCAACGCGATCGACCATGCCGAGTCCGGTCGAGCCGAGCGTCGCGACGACCGTGCCGACTCCACCGGCCTGCAGGCGCTCCTCGAGCGCGGCGAGATCGAGCGTGCCGTGCCCCGTCGCCGGCACCGTCTCGTGGCGTGCGCCGACGACCTCGGAGATGCGCGCGTGGGTGTAGTGGGCCTGTTCGCCCGACAGCACGACCTTGTCCGGATGCAGGCTGCGCGCCACCCACAGCGCCTCGAGGTTCGCGATCGTGCCCGACGCCGTCAGGTGCGAGAGATGCGTCTCCTGGTGCAGCATCCGCGCGATCTGATCGACCGCCTCGCGCTCCAGGTGCGCCGTCGCCGGCCCACCGTCGAAGGCGTGGTTGTTGGAGTTGAGCAGCATCGCCATCGCGTAGCCCGCCCACGCCACCGGATGCGGCGGCTTGAGCATCTGCCCGAGGTACTGCGGATCGGCGAACGGGTACGAGTGCCCGAGGCGCTCGGCCAGCGCGTCGAGCGCCTCGGCCCACGCGGCCGGCTGCTCGCCGCCGTCGTGCAGGAGCGAGCCGAGCGGCAGCAGCTCCGCCGCCCGCCGGTGCAGGCGCGCGGCCTCGTCGGCGGGGAGGTGCGGCTCCGTCATGGCGGGCATCGTACGGGGAACAAGGGGGCACGTATGCTGCAGCCCGATGCTCGAGCACCGCTTCCCCTACCTGGAGCCCGTCACCCCCGACGGCCTCGAGACGATCGAGCGCGGCTGGATGCGGCTCGTGTCGGAGATCGGCATCCGCTTCGACCACCCCGAGGCGCTCCGCGTGCTCGCCGACCACGGCCAGCGTGTCGACGGCGACATCGTCCACTTCGATCCCGCGTGGGTGCTCGAGATGGTGGCGAAGGCGCCGGAGCAGTTCGCGTTCCACGCGCGCAATCCCGCGCACGACATGATCATCGGCGGCCCGCACTCGGTCTTCCTGCCGCTCCAGGGCGCGCCGTTCGTCCGTCGCGGTCTGGAGCGCCGCGAGGCCGAGCTCCGGGACACGCAGGACTTCTTCCGGCTCTCGCAGGCCGTCCCCGAGTACGACCTCGCCGGCAGCTGGCCGTGCGAGCCGAACGACCGCCCGCTCGACTCGCGGCACCTCGACGTGCTGCAGTCGATCATCACGCTCACCGACAAGCCGTTCGGCGCGCACGCCATCAGCCTCGCGTCGGCGGAGGACGGGCTGGCGATGGCGCGCATCGTCTTCGGCGATCGCATCGATCGCGAGGTCGTCACCTACACGAATGTGAACGCAAATTCCCCGCTCGTGTACGACGAGCGGATGCTCGACGCGCTGCTCGCCTTCGCACGCGCCGGCCAGCCGGTGCTCGTCGTCCCGTTCCTGCTGATGGGGGCGATGGCCCCGGCCAGCACCGTCGCAGCGCTCGCCCAGCAGTTCGCCGAGGGCCTGACCGGCATCGCGCTCATCCAGGCGGTCAATCCCGGCGCGCCGTGCGTGCTCGGCTCGTTCCTCTCGACCACCGATATGAAGAACGGCTCACCGGCCTTCGGCGGCCCGGAGTCGCACTTCGGCCTGCTCGTCTCGGGTCAGCTGGCGCGCCGGTACAAGCTCCCGTGGCGCGCCGGCGGCGGCTCGCTGACGACCAGCCCCCTGCCCGACGCGCAGGCCGCCTACGAGGGCATGAACACGATGCAGGCGGCCTTCCTCGCCGGTGCCAACATCCACATGCACTGCGGCGGCTGGCTCGAGGGCGGCCTCGTGGCCTCCTTCGAGAAGCTCGTCGTCGATCTCGACATGCTGCAGACGCTGATCAGGGAGTTCACGCCCGTCGAGATCGATGAGGCGGCACTCGCCTTCGACGCGCACGACGAGGTGCGCCACGGCGGCCACTTCCTCGGCGCGGCGCACACGATGGAGCGCTTCCGCGACTGCTTCCACCGGCCGCTGCTCGCGACGACCGACAACTTCCAGCGCTGGAGCAAGGACGGTGGTCTCGACGCCGCGGCGCGCGCGACCGGGATCTACCAGCGCATGCTCGAGGAGTACGAGGAGCCGCCGCTCGACGAGGCGATCCGCACGGAGCTCGACGAGTTCGTCACGCGCCGCCGCTCAGAGCTCGGCGACTAGCCGACCACGGGTATCCTCTGCCGGTGATCGACGGGAGGAGCGCATGACCGGTGGGCATGGGGGCGCGCACGCGCATGCGCATCCGTCGACGCACGGCCCGCGCTGGCTGTCCCTGTCGATCGCCGTGGTGCTCGGCGTTGCCGCGATCTTCGCCGGCGTCACCGCCTGGCACGCCAACGTCCTGGGCGGCCACGCGGTGGAGTACTTCACGCTCTCCACCCAGGCCGTCAACGACGCGAACGCGAGCAGTCAGGATGCCGAACGCGGCATCACGAGCCAGCGGCAGCTCTTCATCGACTACCGCACGGCCCTCGACGCCGGCGACACGGCACGCGCCCGGTCCATCCGCGGGATGATGAACGAGAGCACGCTGCAGGCCATCGCCTGGTGGGAGGCGCAGCCCGCCGGCGACCGGCCGCTATCGCCGTTCGTCTCCGCCAACCCGTCGTGGGACGCGCCGGGCGATGTCGTCAGCGCGCAGGCCGCACTTGACAATGCGAACGACTACCTTCGTCTCGCGGAGGAGTACCTCGCCCGCTCGCACACGCTCGAGCTCTTTGCCGCGCTGCTCACCATCGCGTTCCTGGCCGGCGGTCTGACCGGTGTCTTCGAGTCGGTCCGGGCCAAGATCCTCCTGCTCAGCGTCAGCGTGGTCGTGCTGGTCGGATGCCTGGCCGGAACGGTGGTGTACTGGTGATGCGGATCCGGTTCGGCATCACCCTGATCGCGCTGGCGCTGCTCGCCGCCGCCTGCGGTTCGAGCGGGACGGTCGGGGACGAGCAGGCGGATGCCACGACGTTCGACGCCTATGCGTGTGACGGCGACGTCGCGGTGATGGCCCCCTACGGCGGCACCAGCGACACCGACTACGTGCAGATGAACTGGGCGCGGGTGGCGCTCGACAAGTTCAACCGCGATCACGGCACCAGCTTCACGCTCTATCCGAGCAACGTCGACTTCGATGCCGACGCCGGCGCGGCAGCCGCGCAGCGCATCGTCAGCGATCCCAACGTCATCGGTGTCGTCGGACCGAAGACGTCCGTGGTGACGAAGGCGGCCGGTCCGATCTTCGATCTGGCAGGGCTCGCGTACATCTCGCCGTCCGCGACCAACGCCAGCCTCACCGACGGCGGACTCAAGAACTTCTACCGCGTCGTGGCGAGCGACGCCCTCCAGGCACCGCGCATGGCGGAGTTCGTCGCCGACGACCTCGAGGCGAAGGGTGTGCTCGTCGTACAGGACGACGAGCCCTACTCGGAGGGACTCGGCAATGCCGTCGTCCAGCAGCTCGAGGCACGCGGCGTCAAGGTGCAACGGGTCAACGTCAAGGTCGAGCAGGAGTCGTATTCGGAGGTCGTGACCCGCGTCACCCCCCAGGTGGACGTGGTCGTCACCCCGCTGCTCGTCGCGTCAGACGCGCGGCGGCTCGTGGCGGAGCTCCATGCCGCGGGCAAGTACCCCACGATCATCGGCGGCGACGCGCTGTTCGTGAACGCCTTCGGCGTGCCCGGCGCCTACGTGACGACCTACGCGCCCGACATCTCGCGGTACCCCGACGGGCGCGACATCATCCGGCTGTACGAATCGATCTTCGGCGACTTCGAGTCGTTCGGCGGTCCCGCCTACGTGGCGATGGAGGTCGTGCTGACCGCGGCGCTCGACGTGTGCAAGCGCGACGGCGGCGTGACGCGCAGCGCCGTTGCGAAGCAGGTGCCGAAGGTGCGGCTCGAGGAGAGCATCCTCGCCATGCCGATCGCCTTCGACGAGCGGCACGAGCTTGAGGACGCCCGGATCCACGTGTACCGCGTCGGCCTCAACGGCTACGAGCTGGTCGGCTGACGACAGCGGAGGCGCCGCGGCGCCCCCGCTGATCATGTCGTCCCACGCGGCCGGGGGCCGGACTAGCCCTCGGCGCCGAAGTCCGGTGCCTCTTCGCCGGCCGGATCCGGCGCGGCGGCGAGCACCTCGGCGGGCACCATGCCCTCGTACTGCTCGAAGTTCTTGACGAACTGTGCGGCCAGCTGGTGCGCCTTCTTCTCGAACGCGGCCGGATCGTCCCACGTCTCGACGGGATTCAGCAGCTTCGCGTCGACGCCGGGCACGGCGACCGGGATGTGCAGGCCGAAGATCGGGTCCTGCCGCGTCTCCACGTCGTCGAGCTCGCCCGAGACGGCGGCGCGCACCAGGGCGCGGGTCGCCGCGATCGGCATGCGCTTGCCGACGCCGTACGGGCCGCCGGTCCAGCCGGTGTTGACCAGCCACGCCGAGGCGCCGGTCTTGGCCAGGCGCTCGCCGAGCATCTTCGCGTAGACGCCCGGGTCCTGCGCGAGGAACGGCGCGCCGAAGCACGTCGAGAACGTCGTCTGCGGCTCCGTGACGCCGACCTCGGTGCCGGCCAGCTTCGCGGTGTAGCCCGACAGGAAGTGGTACATCGCCTGCTCGGGGGTGAGCTTGGCGACGGGCGGCAGCACGCCATAGGCGTCGGCCGTCAGCAGCACGACGGCGGTCGGCGTGCCGGCGCGTCCCTCCTCGACGACGCCCGGGATGGACGTCAGCGGGTAGGCGACACGCGTGTTCTCCGTGATCGACGAGTCGGCGAAGTCGATCTCGCGCGTCTCGGCATCCATCACGACGTTCTCGATGATCGAGCCGAACATCTCGGTCGTCGCGTAGATCTCCGGCTCGGACTCGGCCGACAGGTTGATCGCCTTGGCGTAGCAGCCACCCTCGATGTTGAAGACGCCGTCGTCGGCCCAGCCGTGCTCGTCGTCGCCGATCAGCGGGCGCTCGGAGTCGGTCGAAAGCGTCGTCTTGCCCGTGCCGGAGAGGCCGAAGAAGACGGCGACGTTGCCGTCCTGGCCGACGTTCGCCGAGCAGTGCATCGACAGCACGCCCTTCTGCGGCAGGCGGTCGTTCATGATCGTGAAGACGGACTTCTTGATCTCGCCGGCGTAGCGCGTGCCGCCGACGAGGATCTCGCCGCCCGTGAAGTCGATGGTGACGAATCCGCTGACGCGCGTGCCGTGCTTCTCCGGATCGGCCTTGAACTCGGGCGCATGGAGGATCAGCACCTCGGGGTTGTGCGAGGGAATCTCCTCGGGCGTGGCGGGGATCAGCATCGTCTGGGCGAACAGCAGGTGCCAGGCCGAGTTGCTGACGACGCGAATCGCGGTGCGGTGGTCGGGATGCGCGCCGGCCCAGGCGTCGAGGACGTAGACGTCGCCCTCGTTCAGGAAGGCGATCAGATCCTCGCGGATCAGCGCGTTGTGCTCCTGCGAGATCGGGCGGTTGACGGGACCCCACCAGATGCGGTCCTTCGCGCCCGGCTCCTCGACGATGAACTTGTCCTTGGGGGAGCGCCCCGTGTTGGGGGCGGTGTTGACGACGAGCGAGCCGCCGGCGGCCAGCTGGCCGGCGTCCGCGCGCAGCGTGTGCTCGTAGAGCTCGGCGGCCGTCAGGTTCCAGTGCGCAGCGCCACTGGGTGCGAGGCCGTGTGCGTCGAGGTCGACTGAGCCGCGGCGTGTCGTCGTTGCCATTGTGAGGTCATCTCCTGGGTCTGCAATTCAGAACGCACGAAGGGGAACGCGTGCGCTGGGGTGGAAGCCTACTCATCCCATAGGTCATATCCGCAGGTTGATCGTCCGCGGCCGAATCCCCGTGGAATTCCGCGGGCAGTCGACCGACGGACGCCCTTGGTACGGCGGTGGTTAACAGAGGGGTCAGACCCCTCTGTTAACCACCACTGGCCTCGCGGGACCCCATTGAGGGCGTGCGGTGGTTAACAGAGGGGTCTGACCCCTCTGTTAACCACCGTCAGTCGTGGATCGCCTCGACGTCCTCGCAGTGGTGCTTGGCGGAGCGGACGCTCTCGGCGTCCCACAGATCGCCGACGAGGCGGTGGCGCGGCGTGCCCACCACGACCGCCGTCGGCGAGAACTTCTCGCACGCCGCTGCGACGCACGCGCCGTCCGGGCCGCTCGTCGCCTGGCCCATGGCCTCGAGGCCCTGGGCGCGTGCGACGGCGCACATCGCCGCGGCACGGTCCTGCGCCTCGCTACCGCTCTCGCCCTCGACGAACTCCTGTCCGAGCATGTGCCCGACGGTCGTGTCCATGCCGCCGTGGGTGACCATCACGACGGTCGTGATGCCCGCGTCCTTGGCCTTCGCGATCACCCGCTCCGCCACCAGCGCGTCCGTGCCCGACTCCGTGGAGAACCCCATGATGCTGCTCATGCTCCAGTTGTACACCGCGGCGCCGGTGATTGCACCGCGCGATCCCGTCTGCGTGTGACGGAAAGCCCGCGACCTGCGGCTTGTCAGGGGCGGGACGGTCATCGGCTAGCATCGCGACCATGACGCTCCAGCTCAATGATCCCGCGCTGTTCCGCCAGCAGGCCTACATCGACGGCCAGTGGGTCGACGCCGACAGCGGCGAGACCTTCCCCGTCTACGACCCCGCCACCGGCGAGGTGATTGCGAACGTCCCGCGCCTCGGCGCCGCCGAGACGCGTCGGGCGATCGAGGCGGCCGACCGGGCCCAGTCCGGCTGGGCCAGGCTGCTCGCCAAGGACCGTGCGCGGATGCTGCGCGACCTCGCCGACGCGATGGTCGCCAACGCAGATGATCTCGCGACGATCATGACCGCCGAGCAGGGCAAGCCGTGGCCCGAGGCCAAGGCCGAGGTGGCCTACGCCGCCTCGTTCTTCGAGTGGTTCGGCGAGGAGGCCAAGCGGGTCTACGGCGAGACCATCCCCGCGCCGATGGGCGAGCGCCGCCTCGTCGTGCTGCGCCAGCCGATCGGCGTGACCGTCGGCATCACGCCGTGGAACTTCCCGTCCGCCATGCCGACCCGCAAGGCCGCTCCCGCACTCGCCGTCGGCTGCACGATGGTGCTCAAGCCGGCCGAGCAGACGCCGCTGAGCGCCCTCGCCGTCGCCGAGCTGGCCGAGCGCGTCGGCATCCCCGCCGGTGTCTTCAGCGTCGTCACGGGCGATGCCGAGGACGCGCCGAAGATCGGCGGCGAGATGACGTCGAACCCGATCGTCCGCAAGCTCTCGTTCACCGGCTCCACGCAGGTCGGCAAGATCCTGATGGAGCAGTGCGCGCGCACGGTGAAGAAGGTCTCGCTCGAGCTCGGCGGCAACGCGCCGTTTCTCGTCTTCGACGATGCCGACCTCGATGATGCGATCGCGGCCATCAACGTCGCCAAGTACCGCAACGCGGGGCAGACGTGCATCAGCGCCAACCGCGTGCTCGTGCAGAGCGGCATCCATGACGCCTTCGTCGAGCGCGTCGTCGAGCTGTCGAAGACGGTCAACGTCGCGCCGGGCTTCGACCCGTCCGCGACGATCGGCCCGCTGATCGACGATCCCGCGCTCGAGAAGGTCGCACGCCATGTCGCTGACGCGAGGACACGGGGCGGGGAGGTGCTGCTCGGCGGCGGCGTGCACGAGGAGCACGGGCGCACGTTCTTCCTCCCGACCGTCATCACGGGTGCCGACATGTCGTGGGAGATGTCGAACGAGGAGACGTTCGGCCCCGTCACCGCCGTGCACCGCTTCGAGGACGAGGCCGATGCCGTGCGGATCGCCAACGACACGCCGTTCGGCCTGGCCGCGTACCTGTTCACCCGCGATCACGCCCGCATCTGGCGCGTGGGTGAGGGTCTCGACTACGGGATGATCGCCATCAACACGGGCTTCATCAGCGCGGCCGAGGCGCCGTTCGGCGGCGTCAAGGAGTCGGGCATCGGCCGCGAGGGCTCGCAGCACGGCATCGAGGACTTCCTCGAGCTGAAGTACATGGCCTGGGCCGGCATCCGCGACGCATGACGCGCCTCGGCGGCCACGTCATCGCCGACCAGCTGGTCGCGCAGGGCGTGGACACCGTGTTCGGGGTGGCGGGCGAGTCGTTCCTCAGCGTGCTCGACGGGCTCTGGGAGCGACGCGACCGGATTCGCTACGTCGCCGCGCGCCATGAAGCCACCGCCTCGCACATGGCGGAGGCGTGGGGGAAGCTGACGGGTCGGCCGGGCGTGTGCCTCGCCACGCGGGGGCCGGGAGCGACGCACGCGTCGATCGGCGTGCACACCGCCTTCCAGGACTCGACGCCGATGCTGCTCCTGCTCGGGCAGGTGCGGCGCGAGCATCAGGGGCGCGAGGCGTTCCAGGAGGTCGATCTGCCGGCGATGTTCGCGCCGCTCGCCAAGTGGGCCGCGCAGATCCAGACCGCCGACGAGATCCCGGAGATGCTGGGGCGGGCCTTCGAGATCGCGTTGGCCGACCGGCCGGGCCCCGTTGTGCTCGCCCTGCCGGAGGACATGCAGCGTGAGGTGACCGCTGCCGCCGACGCGCCGTGCGCGGAACCGGTGCTGCGCGACCCTGATCCGGCCGACCTCGACCGCCTCCACACGTGGCTTGGCGACGCGGCGCAGCCGCTCGTGATCGTCGGCGGGCCGCACTGGAGTCAGGCGTCCGCCGCTGCGCTGGCCGACTGGGCGGTGGCCTCGGCCGTCCCCGTGGCGACGCAATTCCGCCGTCAGGACCGCATCGACAACACCTCGCCGGCGTACGTCGGCGACCTCGGCCTCGGCACCAATCCGGCGCTCGAGGCGCGTGTGGCCGAGGCCGATCTGATCGTCCTGCTCGGCGGACGCTTCGGCGAGATCCCGAGTGGCGGCTACACCCGGTTGCCGCAGGAGCGCCGGCTCGGGCACCTGGTCGCCCACGTGCATGCCGAGCCGTCGGAGCTCGGCCGGGTGTGGCACCCGGATCTGGCGATCACCGCCGCGGCGCCGCTCGTGGTCGACGGACTTGTGGCGCGTGGACCGCTCGGCCGGCCGCCGCGCGCGATGTGGGCGCAGGCGCTGCGCGGCGATTACGAGACGTGGAGCGAGCCCGCCGCGCGCGAGCTCGCCGGCGTGGATCTCGGCCAGATCGTCCGGCACCTGCGCGAGACGCTGCCCGACGACGCGGTGATCACCAACGGCGCCGGCAACTACACCGTCTGGATCCACCGCTACTACCGCCACCGTCGCTTCGGCACCCAGCTCGCGCCCACCAGCGGCGCAATGGGCTATGGCATTCCCGCGGCGATCGCGGCCGCGTTGCACGATCCGTCGCGCACCGTCGTGGCCTTCGCCGGTGACGGCTGCTTCCAGATGGCCGGCCACGAGCTCGCCACCGCCGTGCAGGTCGGTGCGCGCATCATCGTGCTCGTCTGCGACAACGGCATGCTCGGCACGATCCGCATGCACCAGGAGCGCTCGTTCCCCGGCCACGTCGAGGGCACCGCGCTCGCCAATCCCGACTTCGCGGCCCTCGCGGTCGCGTACGGCTGCCACGGCGAACGCGTGGAGCGCGACGCCGACTTCCCCGCCGCCTTCGCCCGCGCGCTCGCCGCCGACGGCCCGGCGCTGATCCACCTGGTCTGCGACCCGGCCGCGATCACGCCCG
>CAZPQP010000007.1:0-3022 GCA_964588635.1 uncultured Bifidobacterium sp. | reverse complement strand
GTCTACGTGCAGCAGGCCGAGCTCGACTTCGCCTTCGACCGCACGCACGACCAGGCCGAGATCTACCTCGTCGACGACTTCAACGAGGGCGTCGACTGGCGGCCCATCACGGGCGAGCATGATCTCTTCGGCGACGGCACGCTGATCCTGCACTCGACCCCCGGGCACACCGCCGGCCACCAGTCGCTCTGGGTGCAGACGCCGGCGCAGCCGACCTTCCTGCTGTGCGACGCGGCGTACCTGATCGAGCCGATGCGCGGCCGGCGCCTGCCCGGCGTCCTCTGGGACGGTGACGCGATGCTCGACTCGTGGGACCGCATCGAGGCGATCGAGCGCGAGACGAACGCACGATTGATCGCCACGCACGCGCTCGACTACGAGACCGCGGTGCCGAAGCCGCCGGATGGCTGGGAATGAGCGCCGACAAGCAGCGCGTGCTCGAGGCGACGAGCGCGCACGTCGCGCCGCATCGCGTTCAGGTCTGGGACGCCTTCGGCACGCAGCTCGTGATGGGGCGCCGTGAGGGCTACCGCATGTGGGATCTGTCCGGCCACGAGCTGATGGACTTCCATCTCAACGGCGGCACGTTCAACCTCGGCCATCGCAATCCCGAGGTGATCGCAACGCTTGTCAGCGCGCTCGACGAGGTGGACATCGGCAACCACCACTTCGCCAGCGTCGACCGCGCCGCGCTTGCCGAGCAGCTCGCTGCCTGCGCGCCCGGCGACATGCCGTACAGCGTGTTCGCGAGCGGCGGCAGCGAGGCGATCGATGTCGCGATCAAGACCGCGCGCCACGCCACGGGCCGCCGCCGCATCCTCGGCCTCGATGCGGGGTACCACGGCAAGACGGGCCTGTCCGGCGCGGCCGGTGCCGACGCGGGCGCGCGCTTCTTCCATTCGGATCTGCCCGACGACTTCGCGACGGTGCCGTTCGCCGATGCCGACGCCATCGAGCGGGCGCTGGCGGGCGACGAGTTCGCCGCCGTGATCATGGAGACGGTGCCCGCGACCTACGGGTTCCCCGTGGTGCCTGACGGCTACCTGCCCGCCGTCAAGGCTGCCGCTGAGCGGCACGGTGCGCTGTACATCGCCGACGAGGTGCAGGCCGGCCTCGGCCGCACCGGCGACCTCTGGGGCGTGCAGACGTACGGCGTCGAGCCCGACCTGCTCGTCACCGGCAAGGGCCTGTCCGGTGGCATCTACCCGGTTGCGGCCACGCTGATCCGGGAGAGCGCGGCCGAGTGGCTCCACCAGTACGGCTGGGGTCACGTCTCGACGTTCGGCGGCTCGGAGCTCGGCTGCCGCGTGGCCGCCAAGGTGCTCGAGATCACGCAGCGACCCGAGACCGTCGCCAATGTCCAGCACCTGATCCGCCGCTACGCCGACGGCCTCTCCGCGATCGCCGCCGACGAGCCGTACCTCGTCGAGGTGCGCCAGTCCGGCGTGGTGATCGGCCTGCGCGTCGATCACCCCGACGGGGCGATCTATCTCCAGCAGGAGCTCTACAACCTCGGGCTGTGGGCGATCGCATCGGGCTACGACCAGTCCGTCCTGCAGTTCAAGCCCGGTCTGCTGCTCACCGACACCGAGGTTGACCGCTCGCTCGAGCTTCTGCGTGCCGGCCTCGCGCTCGCCAAGGATGCGGATCGCCCCGTGCCGAGCCGCCACCCGAGGCCGAGGGCCTAGGTGGACGACGACGCGGTCGCGCGCGAGGCGCTGCGGCGGTACGACCTCGACCGTCCCGTGACGATCGAGCTCGTGCGGCGCGGCGAGAACTCCACCTACCGCCTCGACGCGCCGCGCGGCACCTTCGCCCTGCGCGTGCACCGCCCGGGCTACCGCACGCCCGAGATGATCCGCAGCGAGCTCGCCTGGATGGAGGCGCTCGCCAGCACCGGCATCGCGACGCCGACGGCGGTCCGGGCGATCGACGGCTCCGTCGTCGGCATCGTCGAGACCGAGGCCGGTGATCGTCAGGTCAGCGTGCTGACGTGGGAGAGCGGCGAGCCGCTCGGCGATTCGAGCGACCTCGATCAGTGGCGCGAGCTCGGCCGGCTGATGGCCGAGGTGCGCGTGCACGGCGAGACGTGGGCGCGCCCGGAGTGGTTCGTGCGCCCGAGCTGGGACGCCGAGGGCATGGTCGGTGCGGCGCCGCACTGGGGCGACCCGATCGAGCTCGGACTCTGGACCGACGATCTGCTCGAGCTGCTGCGCGCCGCGCGTGCCCGTGTGCGCGAGCGTCTCGCCGCCTACGGCACCGGACCTGATCGCTACGGCCTCGTGCACGCCGACCTCGCCTTTGCCAACGTGCTGATGCGCCCGGGCGCGCCGCCGGTGCTGATCGACTTCGACGACTGCGGGTGGTCGTGGTATCTCTGGGAGCTCGCGGTCGCGCTCGCGCCCTTCGACGGGACCGACGACTTCGAGGCGCGCCGCGATGCGCTGGTCGACGGGTATCGATCGCGCTGGCCACTGGGCGATGAGGATCTCGTGGAGCTGCCGACGTTCGTGATGGCCCGACGGCTGGTGACGCTCGGCTGGGTCTTCACGCACGCCGACACCGAGCACGCGGCACGCCAGCGCGAGCGCCGCATCGCGACGTTCCCCGACGCCGCGCGCCGCTATCTCGACGCTGGTTAACAGAGGGGTCAGACCCCTCTGGTAACCACTCGTCGCTGTCTCGCCGTTGGTTAACAGAGGGGTCTGACCCCTCTGTTAACTACGGAGCGCCGAGGAGGTGCTCGACGTTCTCCACGAACCACTCGCCGCCGTGGTCGGGGGCGAGGCGCAGCGCGTCGTCGCCGTGCTGCTCGACCAGGTCGCAGGCGCGGCGCAGCTCATCGAGACGGATGGCGTACGCCGCCGCGTCGGCCACGTCGGGATCGTGGCCCTCCAGCGCGAACGCGGGATCGAACGGGGCGAGGCGCGCGAGCAGCGCGCGCGTGCCCGCCACCGTCAGGTACACCGGATCGCCCCACAGGCACTGGTAGAGCGCGTCGCCGAGGAACAGCACGCGGTCC
>CAZPQP010000006.1:0-26649 GCA_964588635.1 uncultured Bifidobacterium sp. | reverse complement strand
GCGGGCACGCCGCTCCCCGCCGAGTGGGGCGCGGACGACGACGAGCTCGTCTGGGATTAGACCGCCGGCACGTCGCCGAGCAGGCGCGCGCCGCGGACGGCCAGCTCGAGGCGGAAGCGGTCGTCGGCGTGCTGGAGGTCGAGGGACGTCAGCTTCGCGATGCGGGCCAGGCGGTAGCGCACCGTGCGCTCGTGGACCTCGAGCACACGTGCCGTGGCGGCGACGCTGAGGCCCTCCTGGAGCCACACGGCGGCGGTCTCGATGTACTGAGGACCGCCGTTGCGGGCCGAGCGCAGGGGGCTGAGCGTCGCATCGACGAGCTCGCGCAGCGTCGTCTGATCCTGGGCGATGAGCGCCTCCGGCAGGACGTCGCCATACGGGACGACACCGCGCAGCCCGAGGCGACGGGCCATGCCGAGGGCGCGGATCGCGTCGGCGTAGGACGAGCGGATGCCGGGGATGCCGAGGCCCGGTCGGCCGAGTCCGGCGGTCTCGGGGCCGCGCGGCACGCGGCCGCCGATGATCGCCACGATGCGCCCGCGCTGCGGAGCGGCCAGGGCACCCGCGTCGTTGAGGCGGTCGAGGATCGTCTCGTTCACCTCACCGACGAGCAGCACGCTGCGGCGCCCCGTCAGCTCGACGCCCAGCCGCGTGGCGAACTCCTGGACCTGCTCCGGTGGCTGCTCCGACAGCAGCGCCTCGAGCAGCAGCGTGCGCTGGCGCTCCTCCTGGCGGATCGACTCGACCTGCCCGTCGGCGTAGCCGGCGCACAGGGCCCGCGTGCCGTCCGCCACCAGCCGCAGGTGCCCCGCCGGCGTCCGCGTCTCCTCGGCCAGCGCGACCGTGGCCACGGCCATCCAGGCCTCGATCACGGTCGTCAGCGGCACGCCGGCGACGCGGGCGCGGCCGGCACTGGTGGCCAGCCGCGTTCGGGAGCCGCTGGCCATCCGCTCGCCCGACCGCGCCAGGATCTGCAGCCAGGCGTCGAGGTCGAGGCCGGCCGCGCGGGGGTCGCCGAGGTCGGCGAGGATCGCATCGCGCATCGGCTGCGGGGGCTTCTCGGGCACGGCGGAACGTTACCGGTTTCCGGCAAAGAGCGTCAGAAGCCCGAAACCTGCGCGCGTACCGTCGCGGGGTCGAAGCGCCAGCGCACCACGCCGCCGACCTCCGAGCGCACGCCACCCGCCTCACGCAGGAACTGCGCCCACGGCCCGGGGAAGCGCGCATCGACGAGCACCCACGACGTGCCGGTGAACGCGAGGTAGCGCAGCAGCTCCTGGCGGGGATTCGCGGGCAGCTCGTCGCGGTAGAAGCCGTAGACGATCGGATACGGCACGTACTCCGCGGGGATGGCGGCGGCGCTGTAGCCGCCGGCCATGCGGTACCGCATCTTCGCCAGCGCCTGCCAGTACATGCCGTTGCCGCGGAACGAGTACGGGAGGATCAGCACGACAGCGTCAGCGGGGATCTCGTCGGTGGCCGCCCCTGACGCGATGCCCGGCGGCGTGTGCAGGTCGGTCCGCCAGAGGTCGGCGCGTGGCACCGGCAGCAGGCAGATCAGCGCAATCCCCGCGACGACGAGGCGCAGCGCCACGACGGCGGGCTCGTCGCGCGCACGCGGGACCACGAACAGGGCGACCAGGATGCTGATGCCGAGCCAGGCGAAGACGACGATGCGCGTGGGCAGCGCGAGCTTGATCAGGGGCAGGTGCGTGAACAGCTGCCACGGCATGGTCATGTGCGGGTCGCCGCCGATCGTGAGGCGCGCGCCCAGCGCCAGGACGATCGAGAGCAGGATCGCGAAGGCGATCACCCAGGTCCAGCGCTCGCGCCGCCAGCGGAGCAGGCCGCCGAGCGCCACGATGATCAGCACCGGACCGAGGTAGCCGAGCTGCTCCGTGATGTTGCCGACGAACTGGAGGGAGTCGCCCTGGAAGCGCTGACCGCCGGCCCACGTCACGATCGTCGGGACGATCAGGTTCTTCAGGTCGAGCGGGTAGAGGTCGGGGCGGATGCGCTCGTCGATCGGGTTCGGATGCAGCAGCGCAGCGATCAGGAGCGGCGAGACGACCGCCAGCGCAATCGCGTAGGCGCCAGCCAGCCACGGCAGCGCCCGCACGATCCGCCCGCGCAGGTCTGCGGGCCCGAGCGCCAACGCGCACGCGAGTGTCAGGGTGCCGACCACTGTCGCCGTCGCCGCGACCTCGGTGAACGTCAGGAACTGCATGGCGATCAGCGCGGCGAGCGCCGCCATGCCCCGCCGGGGGCGGACCGACTGCTCGATCAGGCGGATCACCATCAGCACGATCACTGGCAGCGCCCAGACCAGGGCGAGGTTCACGTGGTTGAGCGTCTGCCCGAGCATGTACGAGGAGAAGCCGAAGGCCCAGCCGCCGAGGATCGCGGCGAGCGCGCTCCGGGTGATGTGGCGGCAGAGGAGATAGGCCGTCCAGGCCGCCAGCGCCGGTGCGGCGATCGCGAGCAGGTTGTACGAGGCGAGCGGACCGGCGGCCGCGGTCAGCGGCGCCAGCAGGATCGCCGGTCCTGGGATCGTCGTCGCCCAGGCGAGGTTGAAGCCCTGCGGCGCGTCGATGCGATCGGTCAGGAACGGCGCCTGATTGCCGATCAGCGTCTCGACCCAGTGCACGAGCGACCACGAGAAGAAGCCCTGGTCGGCGCCGAAGCTGCCGACCACCGCGTCCTGCGGTGCGCGCAGCCAGAAGCGACCGATCAGGACGACGGAGGCCGCGGCGTAGCCGAGCAGCACCCAGAGCGGCTCGAGGCGTCGCATGCAGCGGAGTGTATGGAAAAAGCAGAGAGCCGGGCGGTCTCCCGCCCGGCTCTCCGGGTCGAACGCTGGTATTACGCAAGCTGCGCTGCGGCGATCAGCCGCGGCCCCAACGCGGGCTAGGCGATTCCCTGTCGGTCCAGGGGCGCGCCCTTACGTGCGTCGACCTCCACTTGCCGTGCAGTCGCTAGTCAGAACGGACCACCTCCTCTCCGCGGTGACCCGAAGGTAGCACTCGGCGGCGACCCTCGCCACACGGATTTCCGCTACGGGAAGTTCTTCCAGTACGCACTCGGCGTGGGGCCGACCTGTCCCTGGTACTTCGAGCCCAGCGCACCCGAGCCGTAGGGCTTCTCGGCGGGCTGATCGAGGTCCATGAACGACATCTGACCGATCTTCATGTCGGGGTAGAGCGTGATCGGGAGGTTCGCGACGTTGGCCAGCTCGAGCGTGACGTGGCCGTCGAAACCGGGGTCGATGAAGCCGGCGGTCGAGTGCACCTGCAGCCCGAGCCGGCCGAGCGAGCTCTTGCCCTCGAGGCGCGACACGATGTCGTCGCCGAGCGTCACGCGCTCGAGTGTGGCGCCGAGCACGAACTCGCCGGGGTGCAGGATGAACGGGCCGCCGTCGGTGATCTCGATCAGCTCGGTCAGCTCGGCCTGCTCCTGCTTGACGTCGATGTGGCCGTAGCGGCTGTTGCGGAAGACGCGGAAGCGGCGGTCGCAGCGGACGTCGATGGAGGCAGGCTGGATCAGCGCCTCATCGAAGGGGTCGAGGCGAATGCGACCGGCCTCGATCGCCGTGCGGATGCCGCGGTCGGACAGAACCATTGCTGCGCAGCATTGCAGGCGTGGGGGACGTGCGGGGCGGCTCGCGCACGGGTACGCTGCGGCTGTGAGCACCCGGGTCATCGCGCGGCGCTACACGCTGGAGGTGCCCGAGTCGGCAGCGCCCGGCAGCACCGTCTGGCGCGGGCGCGATTCGTCGAACGGCGGCGCCGTCGTGATCACGTTGCTCGACGACCACCCCGAGGCCGACGCGACGCTGGCGGCGCTCGTCGCCGTCCGGCATCCGGCGCTGCCGGTCGTGCTCGACCACGGCATCGACGGCATCACGCGGTACGTGGTGACCCCCGCGCGCTCCGGCCAGGCGGCACGCGCGCGCCTGCTGGCCGGTGGTCACCTCGGCGCGGCCGACGCGGCGGAGATCGGCGCGGAGCTGGCCGACGCGCTCGCGGCGCTGCACGCACGCGGGCTGGTGCAGGGGCGTCTGGATCTCGATCGCATCGTCGCCGACGAGGGTGGTCCGCTGCGCCTCGAGGATCTCGCCACGGGCGGCCTCGCCCGTCCGGCGGACCAGCCCGATGACGATCTCCGCCAGCTCGCGGCGGTCCTCCGCGACCTGCTCGGACTGGCCGCCGATGCGAACCCGCTGGAGGTCGAGGGCGTTCCGCCACGGCTTGCGGGGCTGCTCCAGAGCCTCGCCTCGTTCACACCGCCGCCAGCCGCCGATGCCCGGGACGCGCTGCGTCGGCTCGCCCGCGAGACCGCGCCCGGCTGGGAGCCGTTTGCCACCGCTGCTGCGGGGGCTGCGCCGCTGCCGGCCGAGGAGGCCGTCGCCCCGCCGCGCAATCGGGGTCTCAAGCTGCTCGTCGGCGGGCTCGCCGTGGCCGTCGCGATCCTCGCCGCCGTCGTGGTGATCGGCGTGGTCGATCGCCGGGATGCCGACAACCGGGCCGCCGAGACGGCCCTGCCCGGTCCCATCACCACGGTGGCCGATACCGCGGCGGAGCAGGTCGAGACGCTCGTCGAGACGACGACGGCCGTGGAGACGGAGCCGGACGGGCCCGATCGCACACCCCGTGTCCTGTCGATCGCGAGCATCACGCCGCTCGATCCGACGGGCGACAGCCGGGAGAACGACGATCAGGTGCGCTTCGCCATCGACGGCTCGCCGACGACGGGCTGGTCGACGGAGATCTACAAGCAGGGCGTGATCGAGAAGAAGCGCGGCGTCGGCCTGGAGCTGCACCTGGCGGTGCCCAGCCGCGTCCGGCGCATCGCGATCACGAGCGCCCCGCTCGGCGCGACGGTCGTGGTGTACGGCGTGCGCGGTGCGGTGCCCGCGCGGGCACCGCGGGATTGGACGCAGCTGACGGATGCGAGGGAGCTGAAGCGCCCGACCTCGCTGATCCCGATCCGCCGTGCGGCGCCGCTCACCGACGTGCTGATCTGGATCACGGGCCTGCCGGAGGTCAAGGGCGGCTACGCCGTGACGATCAACGGCATCCGCCTGACGGGCATCCCCACCGGCGCCTGAACGCGAGTCCGGCTCCAGTTCCCGCCAAAAACGTGCACGAAATCGACCAATTTGGATCCGGATCCAAATTGGCACCAAACGGACCAATCTGGATCCGGATCCAGATTGGCGATGTCAGCGCAGCAGGTTCGCGTTGCGCGCGTGGCGCTCGACGGCGAGGTCGACCAGCTGCGTCAGCAGGTCGGTGTACGGGAGGCCCGTCGCCTCGAACATGCGCGCGTAGTAGCTCGTCGCCGTGAAGCCGGGGATGGCGTTGATCTCGTTGAGGACCAGCCGACCGTTGGTCGTGAAGAAGAAGTCGACGCGCGCCATCCCGTGGCAGTCGCACACCGCGAAGGCCTGCGCCGCCGTGGCGCGCAGGCGCTCGGCGACCTCGGCCGGGATCTCGGCGGGGGTGACCAGACCGGAGCCGCCGGCGGCGTACTTCGCCTCGTAGTCGTACCACTCGGCCTCGTACGTGATCTCGCCGACGACGGACGTCTGCAGGTCGGGGGGCAGGCCGAGCACGCTGCACTCGACCTCCTTGCCGACGAGCAGCTCCTCCACGAGCACCTTGTCGTCGTGGGCGAGGGCCAGATCGAGGGCGGCGTCGAGCTCGGCGGCGGCATCGACCCGCGAGATGCCGACGCTCGAGCCGAGCCGTGCCGGCTTGACGAACACGGGCAGCCCCAGCTCGTCCTCGATGCGCGCGCGAACGGCACTGCGCTCGTCGTCAGGGCCGACGAGGACCTCACGGGCCACGTCGATGCCGGCGTCGCGCAGCGCGGCCTTGCAGCGCTCCTTGTCCATGGTCAGGGCGGCGCCGAGCACGCCCGAGCCGACGTACGCGACGTCGAGCATCTCCAGCAGCCCCTGCACGGTGCCGTCCTCGCCGAAGGGGCCGTGCAACGCCGGGAACACGACGTCGCAGCCGAGCGGTCCGCCCTGCCCGGGCGTGACCGACACCACCGAGCCGTCGTCCGTCGTCCAGACGCCGTCGCGGGAGATCGTGATGCGCACGACCTCGAAGCGCGCGGGATCGAGCCCGCCGGCGATGCTCTCCGCCGAGCGCAGCGACACGTCGTGCTCCGACGACCGGCCGCCGCCGAGCACGGCGACGCGCAGGCGCTCCGTCACGAGGTGGTCGACCCCGTGTAGCGCCCGACGGTGATCGTCACGGACGACCCCTGGGGCCGCTGCGAGCCACCGGCCGGATTCTGCGAGATGACGATGCCGTCCTGCGCGGGGTCCGCGGTGGCCTGCTCGACCGTGTTCGGGGTGAAGCCCGCGCTGGAGAGCGCGGCCTCGGCGTTGCCGCGCGACTGGTTGATCACGCTCGGCACCGGAAACGTCGCCGGCCCCTTGGAGATGACGACGCTGACGGAGCTGCCCGCCGGCAGGCTCGTGCCGGCGGCGGGATCCTGGCTGATCACCTGGCCGGCCGGCGCGGCGTCGTTGGCCTCGCTCTGCGCACCGAGCAAGAGGCCCGCGGCGATCAGGGCGTTCTGCGCGTTGTTGATGTCCATCTTGGTGATGTTCGGCACGGTGCTGGCCTGCTTGCCCGTCGAGACCGTCAGCGTGACGGTCGAGCCCGGCTTCACCTCGACGCCCGCCGACGGCGCCTGCGTGATGACGTTGCCCTCCGCCACCGAATCGGAGGCGTCCTCGACCGTCGTCACGAGCAGGCCGAGCGCCTCTAGCTGGGCTGTTGCATCGCCGAGCGCAGAGCCCTGCACGCTCGGCACGGCCACCACGTTCGGGCCGGACGAGACCTGCAGCTCGATCGTCGTGCCGGTCGGCACCCTGCCGCCCGCGTTGGGACGCATCTGGATGACCTGGCCCTCCGGGACATCGGCCGAGGCCTGCTGGGTGATCAGCACGTCGAAGCCGAGGTCCTTGAGGACCGTCGTCGCGTCCGCCTGCGTACGGCCCACGACGTTCGGGATCTCGACCAGCGCGCTCGACGTGGAGGTGGTCGCCGAGGTGCTGCCGCCGCCATCGGAGCCGCCGCGGGTGAAGGCGAAGGCGCCGACGGCGATGGCGAGCAGGAGCACGCCGACCACGACGAGCAGGATCCAGAGGCGCTTGCGGTTCGGATTGCCACCGCGCGCGGCGGCGGAGTCCCGCGGCGGCAGGGGCGGCGCGACCATGGTCTCCGCCGGGGGCGCTGCCGTCGGCGGCCGCATCGCCTGCGTCATGGCCAGCGTGGCGGCGCCGATCACGGCGGTCTCGTCGCTGATCGGCAGGCCCTGGCGCACGCGGTCCAGCTCGATGCCCATCTCGTCGGCGCTCTGGTAGCGCTCGCGCGGATCCTTGGCGAGTGCGCGCATCACGACGGACTCGAGCGCGGCGGGCACCAGCGGATTGCGATCCGTGAGCGGCTCGGGCGCCTCCTGCACGTGCCGCATCGCGACGTTGACGGCCGTGTCGCCCTCGAACGGCACGCGGCCCGAGAGCATCTCGTACAGCACGATGCCGACCGAGTAGAGGTCCGCGGGCGGGCCGACGGTCAGACCGCGCGCCTGCTCCGGCGCCAGGTACTGCGCCGTGCCGACGATCGAGCCGGCCTCGGTCATCTCGGTGTCGCCGCCGGCGCTGGCGATGCCGAAGTCGGCGACCTTCACCTTGCCGTCGGGCTGCATCAGGATGTTCTGCGGCTTGACGTCGCGATGGATCACGCCCTGCTGATGGGCCACGCGCAGCGCGGCGAGGATCTGCAGCGCGATCGTGATCGCGCGGCGCGGATCGAGCGGCGACTCGCGGCGGATCAGGTCCTTCAGCGTCTCGCCCTCGACGTACTCCTGCACGATGAACGACATGCCGCCCTGGGACTGGTCGTAGACCTGGACGATGTTCGGGTGGTTCAGGCGCGCGGCGGCACGGGCCTCGCGCTGGAAGCGCTCGATGAAGTGCGGGTCGTCGCTGTGGCGATCGGCGAGCACCTTGATCGCCACCTCGCGGTGCAGGGACTCGTCCTGCGCCAGGAAGACACGCGCCATTCCCCCCTGCCCGAGGCGGCGGATGATGCGGTAGCGCCCGGCGAAGAGCGCGCCGTCGGAGGTGTCCATGGGGGTCGTCATGCGGTGTTCCGTGCGGATTGTCTCACGATGCCGGCTCCGTCAGCGCCCGTAGGACGCTCGCGGCGATCGGCGCGGCCACGTCGCCGCCGGTGCCGTCCGTGTTCTCGACGAGCACCGCGAACGCGAAACGGGGCGCGTCGGCAGGTGCGAAGCCGATGAACCACGCGTCGTTCTTCCCGTCGCGACCCGTCTCCGCCGTGCCGGTCTTGCCCGCCACGTCGAGGCCGGCGACGTTCGCAGCGGCGCCCGTGCCGTCGTCGACGACGTCCTTCATCAGCTGCCGCAGCGTGGCCGCGGTCTCGGTGGTCATCGCGCGTCCGAGGTAGACCGGCTGGGGGCGCCGCACGACCGAGCCGTCGGGGGCGCGCACCTCCTGCACCGGCTGGGGCTCGACGAGCTGCCCGCCGTTGGCGACGGCCGCCGCGACCTCGGCCATCTGCAGCGGGGTGGCGAGGAGGCGCTCCTGGCCGATCGCCAGACGTGCGACGTCCACGGGCGTGTCGAACGGCACCAGGTTGCCGCGGCGGTTGAAGATGCCGGAGGGCAGCGTCTGCTCCGGCGGGTAGTCCCACGGGATGCGCTTGAAGAAGCCGAAGTCCCGCATCGTCTCCTCGAGCCGCTCCTGTCCGAGCGTCAGCCCGACCTCCGCGAACGTGGTGTTGATGGAGTGGACGAGCGCGTAGCCGAAGTCGTGCGGGCCGTACGCGCGGTTGCGGAAGTTGCAGAGCTCCTGCCCGCCGGTCTGGATGCAGGCCGGACCGGGGAACTGCTGGTCGACCGTGACGGCCTCGCTGTCGAGCGCGCTCGCGGCGGTCACGACCTTGAAGGTCGAGCCCGGGGGGTAGAGGCCCTGCGTGGCGCGGTTGAGGAGCGGCGAGGCCGGATTGGCGAGCGCCTCCTCCAGTCCGGTCTCGGGGTTGAAGGTCGGCGTCGACGCCATCACGAGCAGCCCGCCCGTGCTCGGATCCAGCACGACGACGCTGCCGCGCACGCCGAGCCGCTCGAGTTGGTCCATCGCCTCCTGCTGGCCAGCCGCCGACAGGCGCAGGATCACGTCATCGCCGCGCACCGTGTCGCCCTTCATGCGGTCGAAGGCGTTGCGGATGCCGGCCAGGTCGCTGGTGCTGCCGGACAGCTCCGGGTCGAGCGAGCGCTCCAGCCCCGAGCGTCCGGCGAGGAGCGACGAGTAGCCGACGAGCTGCGCGGCAAGGCCGCCCTCGGGGTAGGTGCGGGTGTAGACCCGGCGTCCGTCGAGCCTGCCCGGCTTCGACTCGGCCAGCACGATGCCGTCGGCGGTCACGATCGAGCCGCGATCGATCGCGAGGTCGCGGTAGACCATGCGGACGTTCGCCTGCCGCGCCTCGAGCGACCCGCGCGCCCAGACCTGCCAGTACGTCGTCATGGCGATCAGGCCCAGCAGCGCGACGGTCGTGACGATGAAGAGGTTCGAGATGCGGCGGTTCACAGCGGCCGCTCCCGGTTCGCGCGCTGCGAGATGCAGAGCAGGAGCCCGGCGATCGCGAAGTTCGCGGTGACGCTCGAGCCGCCGTACGACACGAAGGGCAGCGTCAGGCCCGTCAGCGGCAGCAGGCGGATGACGCCGCCGACGATCACGAAGACCTGGAAGGCGATCGTCGTCGCGAGGCCGGCGGCGAGCAGCTTCGAGAAGCCGTCGTCGGCGCTCGTCGCGATGCGGAAGCCGCGCCACGCGAGCAGCAGGTAGAGGAGCACCACGGCGACCGCGCCGACCAGACCCATCTCGTTGGCGATCACCGAGTAGATGAAGTCGGTCTGGGCGTAGGGGATGATCGTGCCGCCCGCGCTGTTGAGGATCAGGCCGCGGCCGAAGCCCGCGCCGAGCACGCCCCCGTCGGCGATCGTGTAGATCGACTGCGCGATCTGGTAGCCGCTCGTCTGCTCGACCGCCCAGGGATCGAGCCAGCCCTCGATCCGGGACTGGACGTGCGACGTCAGCTGGACCGCTCCGAGCGCGCCGAGGGCGAACAGTCCGAGGCCGGCGCCGACGTAGAGCAGGCGGCCGGTCGCGATGTAGATCATCGCGAGGGCGATGACGTAGAAGAGCAGCGAGGAGCCGAGGTCGTTCATGGCCACGAGGAGCACGAGCGAGATCCCGCACAGGAGGAGCAGTGGCAGTGCGTGCCGCAGCGCTGGGATCCCGACGCCGAGGATGCGGCGCGTCGGCGCCGCCAGCACCTCGCGGCGCTCGCGCAGGTAGCCGGCGAGGAAGATGACGAGCAGGATCTTGGCGAACTCGCCCGGCTGGATCTGGAGGCCGCCGATGCGGATCCAGAGGCGGGCGCCGTTGACCGACGCGCCAAGGGTGATCGTCAGGAGCAGCAGGCCCACGGCGACGGCGCCGCACGTGTACTTGAGCTCCTCGAGCCGCCGGATGTCGCGGAAGGCGATCACCACGCCGACGAAGAGGGCGAGACCGAGCAGCATCCAGACACCCTGGTCGCGCGCCAGCTCGGGGGAGATCCGGTAGATCTCGATCAGGCCGATGGCCGTCAGCACCGCCGTGATCGGCAGGACGTACGGATCGGCGTCGGGCAGCACGACGCGCACGACCGCATGGGCCACGAGGTAGGCGAAGGCGAACAGCAGCGCGGCGACCAGCGGTGACGACGAGAACTCCTCGGCGCGGGCGAGCTGCACGGCGGCGAAGCCGGCCGTGGTGATCAGCACCGCGAGGGCGATCAGCCCGAGCTCGCGGTTGCGGCTCGGCAGGTCGAGGATGCCGCGCTCGCCGATCACGGCGCGCTCGGCGGCAGTCGGAGCCAGGGCGACGAGGTGGTCAGCTGCGTGATGCGTCCCTCGGCGCTGCCGAGCGAGCCGATCCGCTGATCCAGCAGCGAGGCGCGCTGCTCCTCGGACAGGGCCGCCGTCGGCACGTCTGTGATCTGGACGGCGCGGTACAGCGTGACGTCGGCGGTGATGTCGAACGGCAGCCCCTGGTAGATCGCGACGCGCCCGTCGGGCGTGGCGCCGATGAAGTGCGCCCACTGCAGGCCGATCGCCACGGCGACTGCGACGACGATGCCGACGACGGCTACGCCGGCGGCGATCGCGAGTGCCCGACCTCGGCCGCGGCCGCCACGGGCGGCGGCGCGATCTGCGGCGGAGGCCCGGGGTGCGTCGTCGGCGAGCGCCGTGGCCGGGAGGATCACGATCGGCGGCCGCTCGGGCTCGGTGTCCTCCTCGCGGCGCGAGCCGATGCGCAGGAGGACGGCGGTGATGTTGTCCTCGCCGCCCGCCTGGTTGGCCGCGAGCACCAGCTGCTGCGCGAGCTGGTTCAGCTCGCCGCCGCCGCGCAGGATGCGGGCCAGCTCGGCGTCGGAGACCATGCCGGTCAGGCCGTCGGAGCAGAGCAGGATCAGGTCGCCGGTCTCGATCGGCACGCGCAGGACGTCGACATCGACGGCCTCGTCCGCACCGAGGGCCCGGGTGATGACCGACCGCTGCGGGTGACGCTCGGCCTCCTCTGGCGTGAGGGCCCCGCGCCGGATCAGCTCGCCGACCAGCGAGTGGTCGTCGGTCAGCTGCCGCAGCTGGCCGGCGCGCAGGACGTACGCGCGCGAGTCGCCGACGTGGGCGAGCACGAGGGCCTCGCCATCGATCATCGCCGCGGTGATCGTCGTGCCCATGCCGAGCAGCGAGGCATCGGTGCGGGAGGCGGAGTGGATCCGCAGGTTGACGTCCTCGATCGTCTGGGCGAGCTGCTGCTCGCCGCCGTCGAACCCGTGGAGCGCGGCGACGGCCATCGCGCTGGCGACCTCGCCGGCGCGCGCGCCGCCCATGCCGTCGGCGACGGCGAAGACGGGGTCGGACAGGAGCAGCGCGTCCTCGTTCGACTGGCGCAGCCGACCGACGTCGCTGCAGGCGCCCGCCTCGCGGATGACGAGCTTCACGTCAGCCGCCCGGCTCGAAGATCATGCGCGTGGAGCCGACGGCGACCTCGTCGCCGGGGGAGAGGCGCGTCTCAATCGCGATGCGGTCGCCGTTCACGAACGTCCCGTTGGTCGAGCCGAGATCGACGATCGAGGTCGCGGTGCCGCGCACGCGGACGATGGCGTGGCGCGCCGAGACGAAGCCGTCGCCCTCGAGCATCGCTGCGGCGTGCGGATCACGGCCGATCAGCACCTCCTGCTCCTCGAGCAGCACGGCCGCGCCGGCGGGCAGGACGTCGCTCTCGACGACGAGGAGACGGCCGGGTGCCGGCGGCTCGGCGATCGGATCAGCAGGGCGCTGATCGGCCAGCGGCAGGGGGTCGAACCCCTGCCCCGGCCGGATGATCATGCTCTCCTGCGCACCCCGGACGTCGCGGATGGCCGTGCGCGCGATGCGCCAGACGAACAGATAGAGCAGGACCAGGACACCGATCCGCAGGACGAGGAGCGCCTGGTCGACCACGGCTCAGCCGTGCCGTTGCTCGATCCGCAGCGTGCTCGTCCCGAGCATGATCTCGTCGCCTTCGCCGACCGTCGCGCTCTTCACGCGGCGGCCGTTGACCGTCGTGCCGTTGGTCGAATCGAGGTCGCGGAGCATGAACCCATCGGCGCTGCGACCGATCTCGGCGTGCCGGCGCGAGACGTTGCCGTCGGCCAGCGGCACGTCGCAGTCCTTGCTGCGACCGATCACGAGTGCGGTGTCGCCGATCGGCACGACGCCGCCCGGCCAGACGAGGACCCACTGCACGACCGGCGCCGGCGGCGGGGCGGGCGGCGGGGGCGGGGTGACGACCGGCTCGGCGGGGGCGGCGGCAGCGGGCTCCGGCACCGCGGCCACCGGTGCGGCGGGCGCCTCGTCGATCGCGAACGGGTCGACGGTGACGGGCGGCACGGGCACGACGGGTGCGGCCGGCGGCGGTGCGACCGGAGGGGTGGGCGCCGGTGCGGCCGCGGGCGGGGCCACGGGCGCCGCGGCAGCGGGCGCGGCCGGCTCGCCGGAGAACTCCTCGGGGAGCCGCACGCCGGGCGGCGGCGCATCGGGCGCCATCGGCGGCGGGGTCTCCTCCATCTCGGCGGCGATGCCGAACGTGCCGACGTCGAGCTCGTCGGCGGTCTCGATCATCACGCGGGCGCGGTTCGGCAGCGAGTAGCCCTCGCGGCGGGCGTGCTCGGTCAGGTAGCCGGCCAGCTCGGTGCGCAGCCGCGCCTCGTAGGCCACGAACTGCTCGCGATCCTCGGGGGCGAGGTAGACGGTGTAGGCGTTGGGGACGTAGACGGTCTGGACGGAGATGACCTTGTTGTCATCCATCTCCTTGGCCAGCTTGCGTGCCAGCTCGACGGGCTGGACGTTGGACTTGAAGGTGCGGCCGATGCCGCCCTCGAAGACCCCCTCCAGCTTGCTCTCGATCCGTCGCAGAAACCCCATTGCACTTCCCTCAGTCGGCGTTCGCAGCCGCAGCGGAAGCCGCTTCGGGCCGCCGCGCGCGGATGAGAATCACTATACCCGCCGCCCCTGCGCCCATCACGGTCGCGAGCGGGGCGACGAGCGTGCCGCCGAGCAGCACGCCGATGGCGAGGGTGGCCAGCGTGCCGATGCCGAGCCAGAGGCCGGCCGCGGTCACGAGCGCCCGGCCGCGCGCCGTGAGGACCGCCGGGGAGGTCACGGCCAGCGCCGACCAGACGACGGCCAGCAGCAGTGGCCCGAAGCCGACCGCGGCCGCCAGCGTGCCGGCCGTGACGATCACGTCGTCGGAGGCGGTGATCCGCGTGCCCAGCGTCGCCAGATCGAGCGTGGGCGTGAGCGGCGAGCCGAGGCCCGACAGGCCCAGTGCGAGCGTCATGGTGAGTGCCCCGGCGGCGCCGAGCGCGCCGCGGACCCAGGCGCGCGGCGAGGTGCCGCACAGCAGCGGATAGAGCGCCCACGCGAAGCAGAGCGTCGCGAGCGGCGCGATGAGCGGCAGCAGGGCGCGGCGCCCGTCGCGCAGCATCAGCACCAGCCAGATCGCGAGCAGGATGGCGGCGGGCGGGACGAGGCCGAAGGCGAGGTTGCCGAGCAGGGGCAGCCCGGCGGCCAGCACCAGTCCGGCGGCGAGCCAGGGCAGGCGCAGGGCCACGATCGCGGCGAGGATGGCGATCGCGATGGGCCAACCGGTCGGATAGAACGGCAGCGCGCCGAGCAGGAGCGTGCCGCCGACGGCGGTCAGGGCGGACGGCGCGTACGGCTGCACGCGCTCGAGCACGGCGGTCAGCTGGCGCTCGGCACCCGAGCGCTCGGCGGTGCGGGTGCGCGAGCGCTCCCGGGCGTCGTCGCGCCCGTCGTCCTCGTGGCGATCGGGGACGGCGCGCAGCCAGCGCTTGCGGAGGTTCACGCGTGGATCGGGGCGCGGCACCTCGATCGACGGATCCATGTCGGCCTGGCCGCGCTCCATGGCGATCGCGCCGCGCAGCAGCGCGTCGCGCAGCTGACCGGGCAGCGGGCGACGCTGGTTGTCCGGGTCGAGCGCGCGGTCGATCATCTTCGTCGCGACGCTCGGCAGGTCGGGGCGGTCGTTCTGGAGCGAGAGGCGCAGCTTCCGGTGCTTCTCCGCCAGCTCGACCGGGTTCTTCGAGCGATACGGGTTGCGGCGCGTCAGCGCCTCGTAGGCCACGAGCGCCGCCGACCAGACGTCGGTCGAGCCGGTCGTCATGTCGCCGCGCACCTGCTCGGGCGACATGTAGGAGAGCGTGCCGAGCAGGCTCTCGTCCACGGTCGCGTCGGGATGGTCGATCTGCGCGATGCCGAAGTCGGTCAGCTTGAGGATGCCGTCCTCGCGCAGCAGGATGTTGCCGGGCTTGACGTCGCGGTGGATCACGGAGTGGCTGTGCGCATGCTCCAGGGCGTCGCAGACCGCGGCGACGGCGCGCAGGATCTCGGACTCCTCGAGCCGCTTCTCCTTGAGGACGTCGGACAGGTCGTTGCCGCGCACCAGCTCGAAGGCCACGTAGATGTAGTCATCGTCCTCGGCGCTGCCGCGCATCTTCACGATCGCGCCGTGATCGAGCGTGCCGGCGCACTGCATCTCCCGGCGTGCGCGCTTGCGCAGCTTCTCCTGCGCGGGGATCGCCTTGAGGGCGATCAGCTCGCCGGTCTGCAGATCCTCGGCCTCGAAGACGGTCGCGCTGCCGCCGACGCCGATCGTCCCGATGATCCGAAAGCGGTCCGCGACGATGCCCTCGGGGTACAGATGCGGGACGTCGCGGTCCCGCGATGTGCTCCTCAGGGGATGGACGCTCACCGGCGTTGACCGTCGTTCCCGGCAGGAACGGGTGATAATGTGGCGAATTGCGGAGGCTGCACGGCTCTCCGTACGCCATCCATGCCCGCTTTCCTCTCCTTCTTCGACGACGACTACGAGCTCGACGAGGCTCCGCCGTCGCGCAGCGCGCGCAAGCGGCCCTCGATGCCGAGCACGCCCAAGGGCAAGGGCCCGCAGCGGCTGCTCGTGCTCGTCATCGGCATCCTGATCGTCCTGGTCGCCGGCTACTTCCTCGTGCAGCGCTGCCAGCGCGACCGCGAGGTCTCCTCGTATCAGAGCTACGTCTCGCAGTCGAACGAGGTGGCGAAGGCGTCGGGCACCGTCGGCTCCGAGTTCTCCGCGGCGATCCTGACCGCCGGCCAGACGCCGGATGGCCTCGACAAGTCGCTCACGCGCGAGATCCAGTCGCAGCAGCAGATCGCCCGGAACGCGGCCGACCTGAGCGCGCCGGACGGCGTGTCGTCGTACAAGCCGTTCCTCGTCCAGTCGATGCAGTACCGCGTCAGCGGCCTGCAGGGCCTGCAGAAGGCGCTGCGCGACGCGTTCACCTCGGCCGGCACGACCGGCCAGGTCCCGCTCGAGCAGTCGGCGGCCGTGGCCGCGACCTTCCAGCGGCTGATCGCATCCGACGTCGTCTACTCCGACTCCTATCAGGAGCCGGTCAAGCAGGTGCTCGCGCAGCGGTCGATCAACGCGACGGTCGAGGACTCGCAGTTCGTCGATCCCAAGCTGATCGAGTTCGCCGCGCCGCAGCGCATGCAGTCGATCCTCAACGCCCTGCTCGGCGGCGTGCCGGTCGATGGCGGCGGAACCGTCGTCACCAGCACCGACGCCGAGGGCAACGTGATCACCAGCACCGAGGGCGCGGTCACCGGCGATACCGGCGCCGGCGTGCTGCACGGGACCACGCTGATCAGCACGCTCTTCAACCCGGGCGGCACGCAGCTCGATCCGGCGTCGGTCAACGAGGTCGACAGCGCGAACGACATGTCGCTCGCCATCACCGTGCAGAACTCCGGTGACGCCACCGAGGTCTCCGTCAAGGTCAACGTCGTCCTGCGCGCCAAGGGCATGGACGACCGCACGCTGCCGACCGGTGAGATCACGACGCTCGATCCGGGTGCCCAGGGCACCGTCGAGATTCCGTTCGGCCTGTCCGACATCGTCTTCGACAGCGTGGTCACCGCCAAGGTGACGGTCGAGAAGGTGCCGGGCGAGCAGAACATCGACAACAACATCGGCGTCTACCAGATCCAGTTCCGCCTGAAGCCCGCGTAGGGAGTCGCAGGCGGTGACCACGGAGCTGCAGGGCACGGTGGCGCTCGTCGTCGCCGGCGTCGGCATCGTCGTCGCCGTGATCGCCTTGGTGCTGGCCGTGCGGATGCTGCGCTGGTCGAACCGGCTGCGGCAGGCGGAGCAGGCGCTGCTGGACGGCGAGCCCGTCGATCTCGTCGAGTTCGCCGTCGGCATGCAGGCGCGCATGGAGCGCCTCGAGCACGACGAGGCCCGTCTCCGCGACGAGGTCGTCTCCGCGCTCGGCGCCCTCGACGTGCTGCTGCGCCGCCGCTCGATCGTCCGCTTCGACGCCAACGAGGATGAGGAGGGGCGGCGGTCCTCGTCGCTCGCGCTGCTCGACCGGCACGGCTCCGGCATCGTGATCAGCGCGGTGCACGCGGGCAGCTCGACGAGCGTCTTCGTGAAGGACGTCCTGCGCGGTGGCGCCGGCTCGCTCGAGCTGACCCCCGAGGAGCAGCGCGCCGTCCAGCACGCCCTGCGCTGATCGCCGATCGTGGCGGTTCGGGGAAGCCGCGGGAGCACGTGGAGTACCCTCGGCCCATGGCCGGCTCGGTTCTGGTGCTGAACGCGACGTACGAACCGCTCAACGTGACGACGCTGTGGCGTGCGTGCAGCCTGATCCTGTCGCGCAAGGCCGAGGTGCTCGAGGCCGATCCGGAGCGCGAGATCCGCTCGCCCTCCACGACGCTGCCGCACCCGATCGTGATCCGGCTGGTGTCCTACGTGCGGGTGCCGCACTTCACGTCGCGACGCATCACGCGACGTGCGCTGTTCGCCCGCGACGAGCATACGTGCCAGTACTGCGGCGGCCGCGCGCGCCTGACGCTCGACCACGTCGTGCCACGCTCCCGCGGCGGCGGTTCCAGCTGGGACAACGTCGTGACGGCGTGCGCACCATGCAACCTGCGCAAGAGCGATCGGCTTCCACACGAGGCCGGCATGCCGCTGCGCCGGCCACCCCGCGCCCCGCATCCGGATCTCTACCTCACGCTCGGGACCCGCTCGATCCCGTCCGTCTGGCATCCGTACCTGCCGGCCCGCGCCCTCGCGTTCGCGGAGGACACGGCCGAGCTGCCGTTCGCGGCCTGAGCGCAGGGACGGCACGCGCACAGGTGCTACCGTCGCGACCGGTTGGCATGAGCGCACCCGAGACCCCATCCACGTCCCGCGCCGTCCGGCATCTCGGCCTGCTGTCGGAGACGGTCGAGGCCGTCACGAGCTCGCTCGACCTGGCCGAGGTCACCGACGCCGTGGCGGTCGCCGTGGCGCGGGCCTTCGGCACCGACGCCTGCTTCGTCTACGCCTACGACGAGGCGACCAACGACCTCGTGCTGCAGGCCGTGCACGGCACGCACGTGGAGGCCACGGCCGGGCCGCCGCGGATGCAGGTCGGCGAGGGGCTGACGGGCTGGGCGGCGGAGACCCGGGAGCCCGTCTCGATCGCCGCGGAGGCGCATCTCGACGCGCGCTTCAAGGAGTTCCCGAACCTGCCGGAGCGTCGCTTCCAGTCGCTGCTCGCCGTGCCGATCCTCGATCGCCGCGAGCGTCTCGCCGGCGCGATGAACGTGCGCACCGTCGAGCCGCGCGAGTACCACCCGGACGAGATCGAGCTGCTCGAGACGATCGCGCGTCAGGTTGCGCAGGCGATCGAGAACGCGCGGCTCTACGAGCGCTCGCAGCGACGCGTGGCGGAGCTCGAGGCGCTCGGCAGCATCTCCCAGGCCGTGGCCGAGTCGCTGTACCTCGAGGAGGCGCTCGCGCACATCGCGGAGGCCGCCGCGAAGGCGGCGCACGCGGAGGTCTGCGCGTTGATCGTCGACGGGCCCGAGGGCACGGCGATCGCGAGCCGCTCCACGGCCGAGGGCCCGGCAGGCGACGAGCTCGTGACGCTCGCGGAGACCGCGCCACTCGACGCCGATGGCGTCTTCGCGCTGCCGCTGCTCTGGAAGGCCCGTCGCGTCGGCGCGCTCGTCGCGACCACGCCGGACCGCCGGCCGTTCACGAGCGAGGAGCGGATGCTGCTGCGCTCCGTGGCGAACCAGGCGGCCACCGCCGTCGAGTCCAGCCGCGGCGTGATGCGCGGCATCGTCGCCCAGGAGATCCATCACCGCGTCAAGAACAACCTGCAGACGGTCGCCTCGCTGCTGCGCCTGCGCGCCAGTGGCGCGGACCCGCAGCGCGCGCTCGCCGATTCCGTCGACCGCATCCTCTCGATCGCCGAGGTGCACGATCTGCTGACGGCCAGCCGCGAGGGCGATGTGGACCTGAGCGACCTGATCCGCCGTGTCTCGGCGATGCTCGGCCACGGGCTCGGTACGCCTGCGGCGACGGAGGAGATCGCGCACGTCGAGGTGCCGGGCGACACGGCGACCGCCGTGGCGCTGATCTTCTCCGAGCTCTTCGCGAACGCGCACGAGCACGGCGGCGGCGACGTGCGCGTCGCCCTGCACGAGGAGGCGGGCACGATCGAGCTGGTCGTCGCCGACGCCGGTCCCGGTCTGCCGGCGGGCTTCGCCCCGGAGCAGTCGCTCGGCCTCAAGATCGCGCGAGCGCTCGCGGCCGACCAGCTGCGCGGCGAGCTCGTGCTCGAGGACGGCTCCCCGGGCGTCCGCGCACGCCTCACGTGGAGCCGCGCATGAGGATCCTGATCGCGGAGGACGAGACGATCATCCGCCTCGACGTGCGCACGCTGCTCGAGAAGGCGGGGCACGAGGTCGTCGCCGAGGCCCGCGATGGGCAGGAGGCCGTGGCGCTGGCGGAGCAGCACGACCCGGAGCTGATCGTCATGGACGTGCGGATGCCGCACATGGACGGCATCGAGGCGGCCCGGCAGATCACCGACCGCAGGCCGGTCCCGATCGTGATGCTGACGGCCTACGCCGAGCAGGACCTCGTCACGCGGGCGTCCGAGGCAGGCGCCTTCGCCTACCTCGTCAAGCCGTTCCGCGAGGTCGACCTGCTGCCCGCGCTCGACACCGCCCGCGCGCGCTTCGAGGAGCTGTCCGCACTCCGCGACGAGGCGGCGGATCTGGCCGAGGCGCTCGCCTCCCGCAAGGCCGTCGAGCGCGCCAAGGGCATCCTCATGCAGAAGGACGGCATCGACGAGGCCGAGGCGTTCCGCCGCATCCGCGCGGCGAGCCAGAAGACGGGGCGCACGATGCGCGTCGTGGCCGAGGCGCTGATCGCCACGTTCGACGAGGCACCGCAGTGAGCGTGTCGCCCGACGTGGTCGAGCGCCGTGGCACCGGCGGCGGCACGGAGCTCGGTCCGCCCTGGCGCGTGATCGTCCTCAACGACGACCACAACACCTTCGAGGGGGTGGCGCGGTCCCTCGCCGCGGTGATCCCCGGCGTCGATTACGCCAAGGGCATGGCGTTCGCCAACCGCATCCACAAGTCGGGCCAGGCGATCGTCTGGGCCGGGCATCAGGAGCTGGCCGAGCTGTACCACGAGCAGCTGAGCGAGCGGGGCCTGACGATGGCACCGCTTGAGCAGGCGTAAGCCCTCGGCATTGACGCGCCCCGAGCCGCCTGAGACGATAAACGAATGAAGACTCGCATTTCCCTCGTGCTGCTCGCGCTGGCAGCCACCCTGCTCTTGGCCGCCACGGCCGGGGCCTCCACCCGCTCCATCTCCCGCACCGCGACGACGACGTTCTTCGGGCAGGCGATCCCGCCGGTCGGCACCGAGCTGACCAACGTGGCGCTGTTCAAGGATCCGGCGACGGGCCAGCCCAAGGCGGTGGCGAAGTCCATCAAGGTGACGGCCGATGCCAACGGCGTTCTCACCGCGCAGGTTGCGCTCGAGGCCGGCTCGGGCAGCACGCTCGATGCCACGCTGACGTGGGAGAACGAGTGCCACTGGCAGCTCAGCGTGGCCGCGAACTCGGCACCCGGCGCACCATCGACGAACGCCACCGCGGTCAACCTCGACCACGTCAGCGGCTCGATCAAGAACATCGGCTGCGCGATGCACGTCAACATGCTGCTGACCGGATACGTGCTCGGGAACTCCACCTTCAACGTCACGCTCTACGCGAACAAGGGGGGCTTCGAGGGATCGACTGAGGTCAACAACCTCGTGCTGGGGGGCACCACCTATCCGCACGTGAAGATCTCCCTCTCGACCCTCTCGCCGAAGGTCCACCTGCAGGGCACGATGAAGTCGAGCATCGGCACGTTCACGACCGATTCCTATGTGAGCGCGCCGAATGGGGCCTACGAGCTCCAGCTGCACGTGACCGGCGCCGATCTCGAGTTCAAGACCGCCACCTTCCAGATCACGGCGTTCCACTTCAAGCTCAACACCTCGATCCCGGCGAGCGGCAATGCGTCCTACGTGGTCTCCAGCGCAACCGCCGGCGGCACGCTGGTGATGAAGAAGACGACGTACACGCTGCATGACATCTCGTTGAAGATGGTCGGCGGCGAGGTGACGGAGTTCGGCTTCAAGATCCACATCCGCCACGAGAAGTCGCCGACGGAGATCTACGACGGGATGCTCGAGATGCGCCTCGATGGCGACGGCGGCACGTTCGAGGAGCTGACCCAGGGCAGGAACGACAACGGCTGGCAGCTCGCCAAGGCCGAGAAGGCCTACTCGCGGGCCCTGCTCGGGCACGTGCTCCTCGCGAAGACGCGCGTGATCTCGAAGAAGTACAAGGACAAGCGCTTCAAGCGGACCGTCACGATCGGCCTGACCTTCGGCGTGTCGGTCTACAAGCCGGCATCTGCCAAGGCGTCGTTCGCCAAGGCGTCCTCCTCCGGGTATCAGGCGTACATCGGCGCCGGCGGCTTCTTCGACGCCGACCGCATCTCCGGCGGTTTCGGCTGCACCTTCGCCACCGAGTCCACGAACTTCTCCTGCCTCGGCACGATTCGCGTGAACCCGGCCTGGGCCGGGGTCTACCGCTACACCTGGGAGGTCTAGTCGCCCGGAGGCAGGTCGGTCGGGGGCGTTCCCCGGCCGACCTGCGTTGCGGTTCCGGTCCTAGGCGTACAGGCGCTGCACGAGCGCGAGCGGCGTGGTGAGCCACACGCCAAGCCCGCGCAGGCGCGACAGCAGCTCGTCGTAGATGACGGCCTCCGCCTCGGCGTGCTCGCCGGCGAAGCGCTCGACGCGGATACTGAGGGCGGCGGCACCGCCGACGTCGAGCAGGGTGGCGAGGCCGGGGTCGGGCGTGTCACCGAGGAGCGGCAGCTCGATCCACTCCGCGGCGCGCTCGGCCGCGATGTCATAGCCACGGGACGGGAAGGCGGTGCCACGGCGGAAGCCGGGCCGGGCGGCGAGCTGGATGCCGGTCGGCGTGTCGAGGGCGAAGCCGAGCGCGCGCACCTGCGCCTGCTCGGTCGGCTCGAGCAGGTCGATCGAACGCAGCGCAGACGTGATGTGATGGGCGCGCTCGACGGCGGCGAGGCGCTCGTACGGTGCGAGCGACGGCTCCTTCGAGCCGCGGGACAGGCGCCCGCGCAGGCCGCCGCGCTCCGCCTCGAACGGACGCGCCTCGTGCACGAGCGCGATCGCGCACGTGGCGCCCTCGGGCCACGGCGGCGTGATGCGCAGCCGCTCGGCACGGATCCACTCGGCGACCTGCGCGCGGATCGGATCGACGGGCGTGGCCCACGGATCCGGCGAGCCGCTGCCGGTGAGATGCCGGAAGGCGAAGGCGAGCGGGTCGGCCTCGGCCGGCAGCTCGGACTCCCACGCCATCGGGTCGCCCGGCAGGGCGCCGTTCGGCCACTCGAGCACGACGCTGCCCGTACGGACCACCTGCACGCCGCTCGAGGCGAGCAGATCGGTCAGCGTGGCCGAGGCGCGGGCCCCGATCGACGGCGCGCCGCCGATCGCGAGCTGCACCGCCTCCTTCACCGATGCACTCCGTGCGCGGCGTTCCAGTCGTCGGCGCTCTCGCGCAGGCCCGGGCCGGTGGGACCGTGCAGGGCGTTCTGCACGTGGAGGTCGAGCTCGGTGCGGGGCAGGCTCGGGCTCAGGCGGCGCAGGGGGCCGGGCAGCGTGGGCAGACGCGACAGGCCGCTCAGCGCCGAGTACTGCCCCGCCAGAGCGAGGCGCGCCGCGTCGCCACTCGTGCCGGGATGGTGCTTGGCCCAGTAGCGACGGCGACTGCGCCAGAACTCGACGATGCGCCGCGAGGGGTCGGCCGCGGTCGAGGCCCGCACGTGATGGCGCACGGTGGCCTGCGGCACGACGTGCGTCTGGAACCAGCGGTCGGCGAGGCGCTTCTGCAGATCGGTCTCCTCCGAGAACATGTAGAAGCCCTCGTCGAACGGCCCGGTCAGCTCGATCGCGGAGCGCCGCAGCACGAGCGCGCAGCCGCTCGCCCAGTCGACCGCCGCCGGACCGCCCGTGACGCGCTGCTCGATGCCGGCCTGGCCCAGCGTGGCCAGGCTGCGCAGGCACGTGCCCGGATCGGGGAAGCGGAAGGCCGACGGCTGATGCCGGCCGTCCGGATAGACGATGCGCGGCGCGGCGACGGCGACCTCGGGATGGGCATCGAGGTACGCGACGAGCGCGTCGATCGCACCCGGCTCGACCGTGGCGTCGTCGTTGAGGAGGAGGTGGTACGGCGCCGCGCTGCGCGCCAGCAGCCGGTTGTGGTTGGCGCCGAACCCGTCACGGAAGTCCTGCGCGACGAGATCGACCGCGGGGAAGCGCTCGCGCACCGCGTCGCAGGTGCCGTCCTCGGAGGCGTTGTCGAGCACGTGGAGCGTGTGCTCGACGGTCGGCCGCCCGGGACCGTTCAGCGCCGCCAGCGCCTCCAGCAGGAGGTCGCGGTTGCTGTGGGCGACGATGGCGACGGCGAGCTTCGCGCTCACCGCTCGAGACCCCGCTGACGCAGCTCCTCCATCGCCTGCTCGACGCGGTCGTCGGCCTCCTGGCCGGCGAGCCATTCGGCCAGCTGTCCGAGGCCCGTGCCCACCTCCATCGCCGCGCGGAAGTCGAGCAGCTCGGCGGCGCGCGTGGGGTCGCCGATGCAGTGGCGGATGTCGCCGGCACGGTACTTGCCGACGAGCTCCGGCTCGATCGACAGGTCGAGGCCCTTCGCGAGGCCCTGCGCCACATCGACGACGCTGGACGGCTGGCCCGTGCAGACGTTGAGGGCGGCGCCGTCGGCAGCGGATTCGACCGCCAGGTGGAAGGCGCGCGCGACGTCGGTGACGTGGACGAAGTCGCGTGTCTGCGCGCCATCCTCGAAGGCGACGGGTGCGTGGCCATTGAGCAGGCGGCTCGCGAAGATCGCGGCCACGCCGGTGTACGGATTGCCGAGCGCCTGGCGTGGGCCGTAGACGTTGAACAGGCGCAGCGCGAGCGTGGGCACGCCGTAGGCCGCACCGACCGACAGGCACAGCTCCTCGTGGTCGCGCTTCGTGACGGCGTACACGCTGGTCGGCAGCAGCGGCTTGGTCTCGGCGGTGCGCTCGGGCAGCAGGAGATCGCCCTCGGCGGACTCGACCTCCCAGCGGCGCTCAGCCAGCTGGCTCTCGGGACGCAGGCCGGGCGCGAGGCCATGCTCGCCGGTGCGCTCGTTGCGGTACTGGCCCTCGCCGTAGATCGACATCGACGAGGCGACGACGAGCCGGCGCACGCGATCGCGGCGCTCGACCAGCTGCTCCAGCAGCGCGGCGCAGCCGACCGAGTTGACCTCGACGTAGCGGCGGATCTCGTACATCGACTGGCCGACGCCGACCGCGGCGGCAAGGTGCACGACGGCATCGGCATCGTCCATCGCGCGCCCGAGCGACTCCTCGTCGCGGACGTCGCCGACGATCAGCTCGACGTTCGGGTCCAGGTAGTCCGGCGGGCCGGCGGGGTGGACCTGGGGATCGAGGCAGTCGTACGCCCGCACCTCGTGACCGGCGGCGAGCAGCCGATCCGCGAGATGCGAGCCGATGAAACCGGCTCCGCCTGTGACCAGCACGCGCATAGGCGCATGGTACGGGGCGGATGCGCTGCGTGCGCCTCTGGTTCAGCGCCCGCGGCGGGCGAAGGCCGTGGCCGAACCGCTGATGGTCCAGATCGGCTCGAGCGCCTGCACGTCCGCGCGACGCTGGCCGATGATCGTGATCGCGTCGCCGGAGCGCTCGGCCTTGCGCGTCATGCTGATCGCATCGAGCACCACGATCGTGCCGCCGCGCCTCTGGAACTGCCTGAGCCTCGCGTAGAGGGCGTCCGTCCAGACGGGGGCGTTGGCGATGATCAGCACCTTCGTCCGCGGGGGCACGCCGCGATCCTCGATCACCTGGTCCGTGATCGCTCCCACCTTGCGGCGCGTCGCAGCGCGGGCCTGTGCGACGACGTGCCCGAGCGTCGCGAGCTCGGTCTCGCTGCCGACGGGCAGCGGGCGGTCGAGTCCGAGCGGGGCCGGCGGCACATCGGGGAAGCCCGAGAGATCGGCATCGGTCGGGTTGGCGGCCTGCCAGGAGTAGAGCGGCTCCATCACGAGCACCGGCGCCCCACCGGGGATGGCGTTCGGCGTCCACGCCTTCCAGCCGCCGCCGCGGATCTCGATCGCGTAGAAGCCGGCCGGTGCGGCCGGCAGCTTGGCCGCGCCGGGAGCGCCCTTGGCGCGGGCGATCACCTCGCCGGGGAATGCGCGACCGGGCCGCTGGCGGATCAGCGTCACCTCGGCGAGAAGCGTCAGCGGCTTGAGTGACTGCGTCAGCGCCACGGTCTCGACGCCCACGACCTGCGCGGGCGCGAGCTCGTTGGGCTTCACGACGGACGGGGCGATCACGAGATTGCCGCCGCGATCCTCGGCGGTCCAGCCGACGATGTACGACCCGGGCCCGACGGGCTTCCCGACCTTGTCGAGCGGGAGGTTGCCGGCGTCGCCCGACCACTGCAGGGTCTTGCGTCGCTGGAACTGCAGCGCCGTCTCCCGGCGGATCAGGCGTGCCGCACCCGACGGCTGGATCTGGTGGACCATCAGGCGGAACTTGACGGGCTCGTCCGCGCCGAGGGCGAAGCCGTACGACCCGGCCGAGCCGTCGAGGCCCGGGGAGATGCGCTGGCCGGGCTTGGCGTCGGACTCGATCGTCGGCGCGGTCGCGTCGAGGATGATCGCGTCGGGGATGCGGATCGTGCGGTCCTGGCGCGCGAGGCGGATCGCGAAGCGGTACGGCCCGTCGGGTGCGAGCGCACCGTCGGCCAGCCGCCCGTCCCACGTCGCGCGGATGCGGCGGCCCTTCTGCTTCGCGTCGGCCACGGCGATCTCCCGGTCGTCGGTGTCGAAGATCACGACGGTGGCGCGGTCGGCCTTGCGCAGGCCGACGGTCAGCGTCGCCTGCCGCCGGTTGGGCTTGAACGCATTCGGCGAGAACGTCGCGCTGGTGATCGTCGGCGCGATGATCGGCGACGGTGCGCTCTTCAGCACCTGCGCCCGGAAGAAGACGACGGCCGCGCCTGCCACCAGCAGCAGCATGAGGAGAGCAGCCAGGATCCGCAGGGGTCGCTCCACGGCGCCAATCCTAGAGGGGATCGTCGTCCTCGGGCGTGGCGTCCACGGACTGCTCGAGGAGCTTGCGGGCGGCGTCACGCAGCCCGCGCAGGACCGCCAGGGCCTCCGGCCACGCGGCGTCGGGGACGAGCAGGTGATCGCGGGAGGCGGTGCCGACGAGGACGATCGGCACGTTGCGCTCGGCCAGCGCGCCGCTGATCGTCGAGGCGAAGCCGACCAGATCGGACGGGAGCTCGGCGACGAGCAGGATCACGCGCAGCCCGTCCTGGCGCGTGTCGGCGGGTGGCAGCGTGTCCGCGAGCGAGGTGCGCAGGACGAACGTCGTCTCCAGCGGGTCGTCGATGCGCGCGCCGAAGCCCTCGGCCAGCAGCGCCTCCGGCGACGGCGGCGCTGAGCCGCGCCCGTAGCCGAGCAGCGAGAACTCGTGCTCGAGGATCATCGGGTCGAG
>CAZPQP010000005.1:8388-28406 GCA_964588635.1 uncultured Bifidobacterium sp. | reverse complement strand
CAGCGCATGCTGGATCGCTACCAGCCGATCTACGTCGTCGGCGTGCTCGGCCTCTCCGGCGGCGCGCTGGCCGTGCTCCTGCTGCTGGGGCACAGCTTCTCGGCCGCCTTCCTCCAGGCCATGACCCTGCTCGTGGTCGCCTCGCCCTGCGCGCTGGTCATCTCCGTGCCGGCCACGATGCTGTCGGCGATCGCCTCCGGCGCGCGGCGCGGCATTCTCGTCAAGGGCTCTGGCCCGATGGAGGGCATCGCGGAGCTGACCACGATCGCCTTCGACAAGACCGGGACGCTCACCAAGGGGCGCCCGTCCGTCGTCGAGGTCGGGGTGATCGGGGGCGGGACGGACGATGAGGTGCTGCGTCTCGCCGCCGCCGTCGAGAGCCGCAGCGAGCACCATCTGGCCGTCGCCATCGTCAACGAGGCCGGTGAGCGTGGCATCGCCATCCCGGAGTGCGAGGACTTCTCCGCCAGCGTCGGGCGGGGCGTGACGGCCCTGGTCGATGGACATCGCGTCCTCGCCGGCAACATCGACTTCCTGCGCGAGCAGGGCGTTGCGACCGACGGCCCGTTCGAGGCCTTCCGCACGCGGATCGACACCGCCACCGTCATCGGCGTTGTGCGCGACGAGGTGCTGATCGGCATGATCGCCGTGGCCGACGAGCTGCGTCCCGAATCGGCCGAGGCGATCCGCCGGCTCAAGGAGCTCGGCATCGAGACCGCGATGCTGTCGGGAGATCGGCAGGCGGTCGCGAATCGCGTCGCCGCCGACATCGGCATCGACGAGCCACTCGGCGACCTGCTGCCCGACGCCAAGGTGGAGCGCATCCGCGTGCTCGCCGGCAACGGCAAGATCGGCATGGTCGGCGACGGCGTCAACGACGCACCCGCGCTGGCGGTGGCCGACGTCGGGATCGCGATGGGTGGCCGGGGCACGGATCAGGCCCTTGAGACGGCCGATGTCGTGCTGATGGCCGACCGCCTGCTCGACGTGCCGTACGCGATCGAGCTGGCGCGCCGGATGCGTCGTGTCGTGCGCCAGAACCTCGCGTTCGCCGGCAGCGTGATCCTCGTCCTCGCGATCCTGACGCTGTTCGACAAGGTGCCGCTGCCGCTTGGCGTCGTCGGCCACGAGGGCTCGACGATCATCGTGACGATCAACGGTCTGCGCCTGCTCCGCCGCTGAGGGCTCGCCGGGCTAGATCGTGAACCAGGTGCCGAAGAGCTCGATGCCGAGCGAGAACGGATCGGCCTGGAACTCGATGCCCGCGGAGCCGGTCCACCAGTTGCTCCACGACGTCCAGCCGCCCTCGGGCACGCAGAGCTGCGTGCAGTCGCGACCGAACCACCAGCAGACCCTGCAGCAGCAGGCCTCGGGGCCGGCGAGGAAGTTCCAACGGTCGCCGTTGATGGAGAGGCTTGCGGTATCCGAGATCGCGAAGTAGGGCGCGACGTTCGAGATGTCGAGGTACTCGGTGTACGAGAAGCAGCCCTGCAGCTGCGTCACGAGCGGGATCGTGATGGTGCCGGTGCAGGCGCTGCCGCTCGCGTTCGAGGTGATCGCGAAGGTGCCGTCGGAGGAGATGTAGAAGCTTGGGAGGTTGAAGGACGTGCCGAAGATGTCGGCATCGCCCGTCATCGTCAGCGTCGTGGCGTTGGCCGGGGTCGAGCAGGTCGAGTCGGTGCAGTTCGTGAAGATCGCGTTCAGCACCAGATCGGCGACGCCGATGTTGAGATCGCCGTCCGCCGCGAGGTAGTAGAGCGGCGGGGCGCTGCCGTTCTCGATGAACGTGAGCGTGCCGTTCACGCTGACCACGTCGAGGTTGATGGCGATCGACGCCTGCAGGCCGAGCGACGTCGGCGTCTGGCTGAGCGTGAACTGCGCGTCGGAGATGTTGAAGCCGCCCATGCTGATGTCCTCGGAGCCGGTCAGCGTGGTGGAGGGCTGGCCGTTGATCATCGTGAACTGGCCGGCGATGCTGACGTCAGCGATATCGGCCACGTCGAGCTGCGCGCTGCCGGAGACGCTCTCGTTGCCGCCCTGGCTCGATGCCGCGACCGCCACCTGCAGCAGGAACCCGCCGATGTCGAGCTGGCCGGAGCCGTTGAACGAGAAGTCGCCGTTCGACTGGAACTCGCCCTGGATGCTCGCCATGTCGTTCGTGCTCTGGGGCACGAGGTCGATCTGCGCCGCCACGGACGCGTAGAAGTCGCCGCCGACGCTGCCGATGCCGACGCTGCCGCCGATGTCGAACCCGCCGACCTCGAGATCCACGTTGTCAGCCGCGAACGAGAAGTCACCGGGCGCGCCGGTCACGGCGGTGCCGGCCGCGTTGGTCACCTGCTCGGTGCAGCCGGTCTGGTAGATCATCGTGCCGGCGAGCTGCGCGGTGAAGACGTTGGGCACGTTCAGCGATCCGGTGAAGGCGACGCACTGCGGCGAGATGTCGAGCGTGGCCTGCATCGAGAAGCCGCTCACCGTCAGCGTGACGGCGGCCTGCACGTCGAAGGCGTCGGTGGCCGCCGTGTACGACCCGTTGAACGAGCCGTTCATGGTCGCGGGGCCGAGCGTGAGGTTCTGCAGCGTGGCGGAGACATCCACGTACTCGACGATGCCGTTGTCGATCGTCGCGGCCATGGCGACGTCGAGCGTCGTGCCCATGATGTTCATGTCGCCGCTGGCGGCCACGGCGAGGTTCTCGACGCCGGGGCCGTACTCGACGTTGACCGAGATCATCAGGTTCGACAGCGAGAAGCCCGCCACCGTCAGCGGCTGCGGCTGCGAGACGGTGAGGCTGGCGTCGACGGAGTCCGGCGTCTTGGTCAGGCTGCCGCTCACGTCGATCGTGGTGCCGAACATCGAGAAGCCGCCGGAGAACGTGACGCTATCGGTGTTGGTGACCGTGTTCAGGCCGACGGCGATGGTCGTGTCCTGGAACGAGATCGCGCCGCCCGTGCCCGGGATGGAGAACGCGCCGATCTTGAGCGAGGCGTTGAAGATCGTCGGGTCGAGGCTGAGCGAGGCGGCGACATCGACGGTCGTGCCGAAGACGGCGCCGTCGAACGCGAGCGACATGCCGGCGGGGATCGTGGACGTGCCGACGGTGCAGCCGTCGGGGGCGACGGAGAACTCGAAGTACGTGGCCGTCAGCGCGCCGCCGCCGACGCTCATGATCGGCTGGCTGCCGGTGGACGAGCCCACGGCGATGGCCAGGCACGGCGTGGCCTCGGAGAGGTCTGCGGTCATCGAGATCGGCACGCCGTTGTCCACGCCGAAGGCCTGCATCAGCGAGGGCGGCAGATCGCCGGAGGCGTAGAGGCCCAGCGAGGGCAGCGGAATCGGGGGATCGAGCGTGATGCCGAGGGAGATCGCCAGATCGTCGATCACGAGGCCGTTCACGCCGAAGGCGTTGTTCCAGCCCGTGGCGTCCTGGAACTCGAGCGTGCCGCTGAGCGCGTTGGTGCCGAGGTCGAACGAGATCTCGAAGGTGAGGGTGGGGGCGGTCTGCGACGACCCGCCGAGTGCGGTGACGCTCAGGTCGGTGGTGCCGCCGGCCGAGACCGTCAGGCCCGTCGTGTTGAACTGGATGTCGAAGAAGAGCTGGCTGACGGCCAGCTTGGAGCCGCCGGCCGGGATCGAGTGCCCACCGCCGAAGTCCATCTTGGCGTTGAAGAACCCGGTCTCGGGGTCGAACTGGATCGTGCCGAGCGCCATGGCGAGCGACGAGGAGTCGTTCATCATCGTGTTCCACCACGTCGGCGCGGTGTAACCGCCCTGGATCGAGAACATGCCGGGCTGGAGCGTGAGGCTCTGCACCCCGAAGTTCGGCAGCTCGGCGGTCATCGTCGCCGCGAAGGAGGACCAGCCGAACGCGGTCCCCGACTGCGAGCCGTTGCTGGCGCCGCCCAGGCTGACGCCGTTCGGATCCCAGCCGCCGAGGCTGATGCCGGTCGAGGAGAAGTTCGCGGCGATGTCGCCGAAGCTGCCGAGGCCGGGGACGGACAGGCTGCCGAGCACGTTGATGTTCCAGCCGCTCTCGCTCGAGCTGCTGAAGCTCGGCAGGCCCGTGGTCGGCAGGACGGTGCCTTCGGGCAGGTCGTAGTTGACGGCGAACGACGGCGAGCCGAGCGAGACGCCCGGCGCGATGTCGAGATCGTTGGTGAGACCCGCATACAGCGAGAACCCGGGCTTGCCGCCGATGCCGAAGACGGCGGCCGCGTTGGCGTCGACCTGGACTCCGAGGGGCGCGTCGAGCGCCACGTCGGTCGAGATCAGCATGAACATGTCGGCCGTCGGGCAGATCAGCGTGGTGGAGGCACAGGAGTTCGAGAGGTCGAGCTTGACGTTGCTGAGCGTCAGGATCGACGTGACGTTCCACGTCGGGATGTCCGCCGCGATATCCCACTGCCAGTTGCCGTTGACCTTCGCGATGGCGCCGGAGAAGTCGGACGGCTGCACCTGCAGCCCGCTGATCGGCTGCCAGGTCGGGCCGCCGCTGGCGGTGACCGCGATCTTCCAGTTGGTCGTGCTCGTGTACGAGAGATTCGCGTTCAGCGCGGTCGGCGTCTCCGAGCCGCTCTGCAGCGCGATAACGGCCTGGCCGGTCACCGCCGGCGTGGCGGCGGCCCCGGTGGTCGGCGTGCCGCCGCCGTTCCACGTGGCGGTCAGCGTGGTCACCTTGACGCCGGGGGCGAGGGTGATCGGCTCGGCGATGCTCCCGGTGATCTGCGAGACCGTGGTGCCGGTGGCGTTGCTGACCGAGCCGGACAGATCGAGCGGCGTGCTGCCGATCGTGATCAGGTTGTCCGCGGTCGCCGACAGCGAGAACGTGCCGCTGGTGGAGACCGAGCCCGTCATCGACACGGTGCCGCCGTTGCCGTCGAGCGCCGACAGCACGGCCGTGCCGGTGGTCTGCCCGTTGTCGCCGGGCGCGAACGTCAGCGTGGTGGAGCCGGACCAGCCGGTCGGCAGCTGCAGGAAGGCGAAGCTCGGTGTGGTGATGGATCCGCTCAGCTGCGTCGCCTGGCCGTTGCCGGGGAAGACCAGGCTCAGCGGCGTCGATCCGATCGATAGCGGGCTCATGTTCCAGGAGGAGGGCAGCTTGAGCGTGCCCGAGGTGATCTCGACGCCGGCGGGCGAGTACGAACCGGAGGCGCCGGTGATGTCGAGGCTGCCGACGCTGAACGAGGAGCCGGAGAAGCTGCCACTGGTGGACTGGCGCGTGGCCGCACGAGCGTTGCTCTTGCACGCCTCGACCGTGCTGCTCGGCGGTGCGGAGACCTTGCCGAACTGGGCGGTGATGGAGGGGCCGAGGTCGACCGACTTGCCGGGTCCGACGGCGGTCACGAGCGAGCAGTACTGCGGCATCGTGGCCTTGCTGATCGTCGTCGGGCCGACGTTGACCGTCACCTGCGCCACGCTCTCCCGTCCGGCGCTGTTCGTCACCGTCGCCGTGTAGGCGACGACGCCGTTGCTGGCGGGCAGGCGCACCGTGGCGGTGGGGGAGGTGTGGTTGCGGATCTCGGTGGCCGTGCCGCCGACCTGCGCCCAGCGGATCTGGTGCGCGCCGGAGCCCTTCAGGATCTGCACGGTCAGCTGCAGCTCCTGCCCGGGCGCGCCGAGCATCAGCGAGGCGCCGCCGATGCCGACATTGGCGGTGTTCGCCACCGCGGCCTTGGCCTTGCTGGCGCCGGCCTTCTGCTTGGAGCGCTCAGCGCTGGCCGACTGCTTGGCGCTCTGGGCGCGCTTCTGCTCCGCGGACCGCTGTGCGGCCTTCTGCGCCGCGCGCTTGTTCGCGGTCGCCGCCTTCGCTGCCGACGTGCGCTTCTCGCCGCCCTGCGGGAGCGTGGCCTTCGGCGCTGCCGAGACGGTCACGAGCTGCGACTGCGAGGAGCTCCCGTCGCCGATCGTCAGCTCGAACACGAAGGTGGTCCGCTTGGCGACGGAGGGGACCAGCGCACGGGCTACCGCCGCCGTCGGGCTGGTGATGCGGACCGCCGGGGCGCTGCCGTGGCGCACGCAGGCCGGGATGTCGTCCGCGGCCGTGATGCAGCGCTGCTTCCACTGGTAGTCGAGCGAGACGCCGTTGCCGACGCTCTTCGACCCCGTCAGCACGACGGAGCGCAGATGCTGCGGTCGCTTGGACGCGGCGAGCGACGTCGGCGAGGCCTCGGCGACGATGCGGATGGCCTTGCGGATCGGGAGCCGCAGATGGGCGACGCCGTACTCGTAGTGTCCGCTGCCGACGGTGGTGCCGGTGGCGCGCCACAGCAGCGGCTTCGGCTTCGGTGTCTCGCGCGCGGAGCCCACCGCCTTGATGCGGATGTGCGCGACCGGCGTCTTCGTGCGACCGGGCAGGGCGGCGCCGAAGGAGCAGGTGGCGCTGCCGGCGCCGGTGGTGCAGGTCCAGAGGGTGCCTTCGACGCTGTCGACGACGATGCCGGCGGGCAGCGGCATCGAGACCTTGATGTCCTCGGTGGACCGGCCCTTGGCCTGCAGGTTGACGACGCGGAGCTCGATGTCGCCGAAGCCGCCGACGTCCGGGATGCGCTTGATGTGCGAGGACACGCGGAGGGTGCGATCCGTCGGAATGACCTGCAGCGGGACGGCGACGGTCTCGTCGCCCTTCTCGTTCTCCACCGTGGTCGTGATCGGACCGAGGTTCGCCCGCTTGCCGACCTTGCGCGGCACGACGGTGATGGTGACGGTGCCGATCTGCTGGCCGGGGGCGATGTCGGCGCCGGCCGTGATCGTGCAGACCAGCGGCTTCAGCGCGCAGGTGCCGCCGTTCGTGGCCTCGGCGTGCACGAGGGAGACGCCGCTGCCGATCGCCTGCGTGATCCGCACCTTGTCGCCGGCGGGCACGACGTTGCCGCCGCGGTTGGCGATCTGCACGCGGTAGGTGACGGCCTCGCCGACCATGACCTTGGTGACGGCGCCGTTGCTCCACGTGCGCCAGCCGCCGCCCGTGCGGGCGAACTGCAGCGTCGGCGTCGCCTCGGGATCACCGATGTCCTTGATCGTGATCGGCACGGAGCGGGCGACGGGGCTTGCATCCGCGGCGGCCCGCGGGGTGACGCGCAGCCGACCGTGACCAACGTGCGCGTCATCGGCGGCGCTGATGGTGACGTTCAGCACGGTGCGCTTGCCCGGCGGGATCTTCAGGCCGGTCGCGACGCAGTCCGCGCTGCCGGTGCCGCTGGTGCACGTCCAGGCGGGGTTCTTCGTCGTCAGCGTGGTGTGCGTGGGCAGGGCGATGCGCACGCCGACGTCGCGGGCCGGCGTCTGCCCGATGTTGCCGAGGCGGAGGCCGATCGTCTGCGACCCGCCCTGGCGGATGTCCAGGCCCTTGCCGGCGAGGATGTGCGTGTCGAGCCGGGCGGGGGTGAGGTGGCGCAGGCGCCAGCGGTAGGGGTGGGTCTGGCAGCGCTGGCCGCCGTAGCGCTTGGTCTTGCCGCCGATCTTCTCCGTGGTGGTCCACGCGGCCTTGGTCGAGAGATCCCACTCGTAGAAGACGCTGCGCTCCTTCTTCGAGCGTCCGGTCAGCGGATACCATGTCACCGTCAGCGGCTCGCTTGCCTCGCCCAGCTCCAGACGGCTCCGCGTGCTGCACTTCGTCGGCTGCGCCGAGTCCTCCGAGCTCTCATCGCACGTCCAGCCCTTGCCGGTGACGGAGAACGGGATGGCGGGATCCTTGTGGGGGAGGATCTCGGAGATCCAGAGCGCCGGGTTCTTGCCGACCGGCACCGCGGGCAGACCGCCGATGTTGTGGAAGATCAGCTGGAAGACGCGCTCGTGTCCGTCGTTGCGGATCTGCTCGAGCGACGTCGTCAGGCGCGGCAGCTGATAGCCCTCGGTGGCGAGCGCCGGCGTGGACGTCGAGTCGGTCAGGTTGCCGGCCACCGTCTCGACCGCGAGCTCGGCCTTGATGTCGCCGAGCGCGGCCGTGATGTTGGTCTTGTCCGAGGCGTCCGGCTTGACCAGACCGTCGGCGGCGCGCACCACGAGGAAGACGCGCATGGTCCGGCCGGAGCGGAGCACGGCGGCTTGCTCGGGCGACGTGGTGCTGACCGCGCAGTGGACCTTCTGGCCCTCGGGGGTGCACGCCATGCCGAAGGCGTCCGCGACGTCGTCGGCGTAGGCGGAGTTCGCCCGCACGTACGTCAGGCCGGTCGGCAGCGTGGTGGTGACGCGGAACGAGCCTGCGGTCATCCCGTGGGGGTTCATGCCCTTCGGCAGCACGTACTTGGCGGCGACCGTGATCACGCCCTCGCGACCCTGCCCGAACTGCAGGCTCGGGACGTTCGCCTCGCTGGCGGGTGCGGTCTGCGTGGGTGTGCCGGTGGGGTCGCTGTTGGGCGTGACCTCGCTCGTGCCGGGCTTCGAGGCGGCCTCGATGGTCACCTCGGCGTAGGGGTCGGTCGTCTGGCTCGCGCGCGGCCCCATGGACAGCCCGCTCTCGTCCATGGCCTGCGCGAGCGCCGTGCCCGGCAGCGCGAGCGACAGGGCGAGGAGCAGCGCGATGGGCACGGCACGCCCGCGTGCGATCGCCCCGACTCCGTTGCCCCTTCCCCCCACGACGGTACGCCCTCTCCTGCGCCGACGACGTGATGAACTCTATGGCAGGGCGTGGAGCGGCACAAGCGCGCGCCGGTGGGGATCCCGCAGCGGGTGCGCCGGATTGCCACAGCGGGGGCCCGGTGCGCGGCTATAGGGTCGGAGGCGTCTCGTCAGGAGGATCAGCATGAGCACCGTCATCGAGTACACCCTGCGGCCCAAGCCCGCCGAATACGACACGCTGCTCGGGCAGTACATCCGGCTCGCCGACGATGTCGCCGACAACGACCTCGCCGTGCGCCTCATGCTCGTCGCGGGCGATGCGGAGCAGCGGGTGATCCGCAGCGTCGGCATCTACGGCACCCCGCAGGGCGCCGACGTCGCCGTCGTCGCGGACTTCCACCGCAACGTCCGCGAGCGGCTCGAATGCGACGTCGAGCGCACCGCGCTCGAGTTGATCCATATGCACGCTCGGAGGCTCGCCCCGGCCTAGGATCGGGGCATGTCCTTCCCCGCGCTGATCGGCACGTCGCTGCTCGGCGATGAGGTGCGACTGCCCGCCGAGCTGCCAGCCGAGCGCACGCTCGTGCTCTGCGCCTTCAAGCAGCGCCAGCAGGGGCAGGTCGATCGCTGGATCGATCGTGCCGTCGCCGAGCTCGGCGTCGCGTCGTCACCGCTCGGGCTGGATGGCGATGCGGCGACCGCCGTGATCGAGGTGCCGTGCCTCGGGCGGAAGTGGCGGCCGGTGCGGCGCTTCATCGATGGCGGAATGGCCGCCTCGATCGCCCAGCCGCCGATCCTCGCCCGCACGATCACGGTCTACGGCGACGTCGCCGCGATCGTCAGGGCGCTCGGCGCGCCGGACACATCCGAGGTGCAGGCGCGTGTGGTGCGTCGGTCGGGCGAGATCCTCGCCGGCGCGTCAGGCGAACCCGACGGCGCGGGGTGGGACGAGATCGCCGGCGCCCTACGCAGCTAGAACGCGCAGAGCGCGGCGCCGATCAGCGTCGCGTCGGCTCCGAGCCCGGCCGGCAGGATCTCCGTGCCGTCATCGAGGTCGGCCGCGACGAGGGCGCGGAAGACGTCGTTGAGGCCGACTGCGCCGCCCATGATCACGACGTTCGCGCCCGTGGAGGAGATCGCCGCGGCCAGCGCGCCGGCCGCGGCGGCGACGATCGCGGTCTTGCCGGGATCGGAGATCGCGTGCGCGGCGGTCACGGCCTCGGCGGCTCGGGCGATGGCGATGCCGCTGGCCGTCGCCTCGAGGGCCGGATCGTTGAGCCCGGCGGTGACGGCGGCCGCCTCCTCCGCGGGACGGCTGCGGTGCATCAGCACCGCCGACACGTTCTGCCCGGCGTGGACGTAGAGGAAGGACTCGCGGTCGCGTCCAGCGCCGAGCTTCGCCTCGCCGACGCCGCCGGCGTGGGCGTCGGAGACGAAGCGCCAGGCGGGCTTGATCTCCTCGAAGGCCGTCTCCATGTCGCTCTCGCGCCAGTCCCAGAACTCCGCGGTCTCGATCGCATTCTTGGGGCCAACCTGCTCGGGCAAGGCGATGCCGATGCCCATCGCATCCGCACCGAGCCCGCGCGACAGGCCGACCACATCGGCGAGCAGCACGTCGGCGCCGCGACTCGGACGCGTGTCCATGACGCGTCGATCGACGATGCGCCCGGTGTCGATGTTCACGCGCGCCCCCGCAACCTTCGAGACGCCGACGTCGATGCCGATGGAGAAGCTCATGCAGGGATGTTCGCAGGCCGCCGCGAGGCAGCCGTCAGGCAGGACCCTGCAGCACGCTCTCGGCCGCGCCGACGATGCCGGCCAGCGCACCGAGCTGCGCAGGGACGACCGGCGGCAGGTTCGCGTACGTGGGATCGATCGCGGCGGCCAGGGCCTCGGTTACCAGCCGGCGATACGTCTCGTTGAGGCCGAGGCCCCCGCCGAGCACGATGGCGTCGGGATCGAGAAGATGGACGGCCCGCGCGAGCTCCAGCCCGAGGGCGTCGGCGGCTGCGCGGATCACCAGCGCATGGGCGGGGTCGGCGAACGCCTCCTGCGCCGTCTGCGTGCCGGCGGCGCGCGCGATGGCGGGTCCGCTCGCCTGCTCCTCGACGAGCGGGGCGCCGAGCAGGATCGCCCGCCCATCGGCGCCGCTCCAGGGGCGTCCGTCGAGGACGAACGACGACGAGATGCCGGTGCCGACGCTCACGTACAGGAAGGACTCGAACTCTCGTCCGGCGCCCCGGTGGCTCTCGGCGCTCGCGGCGGCGTGGACGTCGGACACGATCCGCACGGGCGGCAACCCCGCGAAGGCCGCGGCCAGGTCGAGCTCGCGCCAATCCCAGTTCGCCGCGCTGCGGATGCGCCCGGTCGCGTCGACCATCTCCGGCACGCCGATGCCGATCGCCTGGGCATCGCCGACCATTGATCGAGCCAGCTCGACCACGTCGTCGAGCACGGCTTGCCCGCCGCGCTCCGCGCGCGTGTCCATCACCCGCTGGTCGGAGACGGTGCCGGTGGCGACATCGACGCGACCGGCGGCCAGCTTGGTGCCGCCGGCATCGATCCCGACGATCGTCGTCACGGCAGGAACGAGGGGGCGACGCCGAAGACGAGGCGGCAGGTCTCGCCGCCGACGTTGCGGATGTCGTAGGTCGAGCCGGCCGGGACGTACATGACGTCCTCGGGACCGAGCTCGGCCACCACCTGTCCGTCGCCATCGCTGGCCCGGACGTACGTGCCGGGGGTGAGGGCGAAGAGGATCAGGTCGCCGCCGTGGGCATGCTGCTGCGATACGCCACCCGGCGAGAGCTCGATCCAGCCGGCGGTGAGGTGCTCGGCGGCGAGCTCCACGCCGGTCAGCACACCCGGCTCGTAGCGGAGCATCGCGTCGCGGCCGTCGTGGACGCGGAAGGGCCCGGGCGCCGCGTGGCCGGCAGCGAGGTCCTCGTCGCGGTGGTAGCGCCAGTCGGCTCGTTCGAGGTAGGGTCGCGTGCGCGCATGGGCGCCGCTGGTGCCGGCCGACGGCGGCGGGGCGAACAGCTCGAGCACGCGCAGCGGCTCGCCGCCATGGGCGTAGACGTGCTGCCACGTGTCGGGGCCGAACGACGCACCGTGCCCGGTCGGCACGTGCACGACGTGACCGGTCTCCGGGCTCATCAGGATCATCTCGCCCTCGAGGACGTGCAGGTACTCGTCGGCCCCGAAGATCGTGCGGAACTCCTCCGAGTGGCGGTACGAGCCCTGCGGGCCGACGCCGAACACGAGGCAGTGGACCTTGTCGGTCGAGGCGTAGATCCAGTCGTTCACCTCACCGGCCTCGTCATCGCCCCAGACGTGCCGTGTCACGTCGGTGCGGGTGATGCGCGTCGGGCCGGGGAACGTCGGGCGGGGGGAGGGCGAGTACTTGGTCATGGTCAGCTCCGGGGATCATGGCGCGCGCGCCGATCGGGTGCGACGGCATCCCAGCCCGCGTAGGTGACGGCGGGGAACGCGCTGGCGATCTCCTGCGCCATGCCGGTGCGACCCGCCTCCTGAGCCGCGAGCATGATCTCCAGGGCGTGGTAGCCGTGCTCAGGCCGGATCAGGGGCTCGCGACCGGTCTCGATCGCCTCCACGAGGTGGGCGAGTCCGGCGGTCCACCGCCAGCTCGGATTGGACTCGGGGTGCACCGTCCAGGCGCCCGCCGCGTTCTCCCAGACCTCGTAGCCGTCCGGCGCCCAGTCGTCGCCCTTCAGCTGGATCGTGCCGAGGGTGCCGTAGAGCTCGATGGCAGGCGAGTGGTACTTCTGGATCGTGAAGCCCGTGGTGACCACGGCGTACGCGGCGTCGCCGAAGTCGATCAGCACGTGCGCGTTGTCGTCGGCCTCGACGCGCATCGTCTCGCCTTCCACCAGGCGCTCCGGGATTGCGGTGCCGACCATGCCGGTGACGCGCTTGGCGGACCCGAGCAGCGCGCACAGCGACACGACGTTGTAGACGCCGAGGTCGAACAGCGAGCCGCCGCCGGAGCGGTAGAACCATTGGCCCCAGTCGGGACCCGCCCAGCCGTAGCGGGCGCGGGCGAGCGTGGGGCGCCCGATCCGGCCGGCGCGCAGATCGGCGTGGATGGCGCGGAACGTGGGCGAGAGGATCACGTGCGGCGCGGGAATCAGGTGTCCGGGCGCCGTCTTGGCGCATTCCACGAGGCGAGCGGCGGTCTCGAGGTCCGTGGCCATCGGCTTCTCGACGAGCACGTGCCTGCCGGCGAGCAGCGCAGCCTCGGCGAGCGGGCCGTGCGCCGGCATCGCCGTGAGGATCAGCACGACCTCGACGTCGGGATGCGCGATCACCGCCTCCGCCTCGGCGAACTCGGCGGCGCCGGGGTACTGCTCGAGGGCGAAGGCCCGCTTGGCGGCATCCGTGTCGCACACGGCGACCACCCGTACGGCGCCGTCGCGGATCAGGGGCGCGAGCTCCGTGCGGTACGGCCCCTCCCAGACGTTGCCGAGGCCGATGATGCCGATGCCGATCATGGCGTGGCCTTTCCACTTGCGCGTGCCGTCGCGTAGTACGCATCGGTCCACGTCGGATTGTCGATGTCGTGTCCGCCGAGGTCGGCCAGGACACCGCTCGCGGCGCACGTGGCGGGCAGCAGCGTGGCGAACGCGTAGCGGCGATCCACGTTCGTGCCGCCCGGCACGGTCACCACGGTCGCGCCGGTGGCGCCGCACACGTCGACCGCCTCGGCGAAGCCGGGATCCCCCTCGGTGCCGAGCGCGAGCACGAGGTGCTGCGGATTGAGGCCGTACATCACGCTGGTGGCGCCCTCGCGGGTCTCCGCGCCCTCGGCCGGGATGCGGGCGATCTCCTTCAGGAGCAAGGCGGTCTCGAGCGCGGCCGCCCAGGCCGGCCCGCCGCCGAACGAGGCCGCTGCCACGGGGAGCGGTGCTGCGAAGGCGCCTTCGGCCCAGTCGGCGGCGACGGCGATGGCCGCGGCGAGCGCCGTCGGGCCATCGTCGGGCACACCGGCCAGTTCGCGGTCGCCCGTCACGCCGCCCCAGATCCGGAGGCCGATCGCGAGCGCGCCGGCGAGCGCCTGCGTATGGGTGATCGCGCGCTGATGGAGGACGGTCTGCAGCGCGACCGCGTCGGCGAGGCGCCCGAGCGTCGAATCGGCATTGGCCGTGATGGCGACCACCGGTCGCGGCGCACCCTGCTCGATCGCACGGACGACGTCCTTGAACTCGCCGGAGGAGGAGATCGCCAGCAGGCGATCGCCCTCGCGCCACGCGAAGCGGGGATCCGCCACGACGCCGGCCGGGAGCGCGACCAGCTCGGGACCCTGTCGCGACTCGAGCGCGGCGAGCGCGATCGCGAAGGCCACGTAGTACGCGGCGCCGTTGCCGGTCGCCACCACGCGGCGCACGGACGGATCGCGCAGGACGGCGACCGCGTCGTCGACGCCGGCGTTCGCATCGAGCGTCCGCTGCAGCGCCTCAGGCAGCTCCAGCACGTCCAGCCACAGTCCAGAGGTGCGCATCGCGGGGAGGCTACCACCGGGCCCCGGGTGACGGCGTTCGGAATGATCCGCCGCTGCACCCTATACTCCCGGCACCCGAGGATTTCACCAGGGAGGAGAAATCGATGAGGAAGTTCATGCTCGCGCTGCTCGTGGCGATGCTCGCCGCGATCATCGCCGCGTGCGGAGGGACGCCGGGATCGGATGGCGGAGGTTCTGCGGAATCTGCCGCGACCGTCGAGACCAGCGCCGCCGACGCGGATAATCCGTTTGCGAAGTACGGCGACATCACGCTCAAGGTGGCGTCTGCCGACAACCAGGATCCCGGTCCGAAGCCGGTGATCGAGGAGCTGGCCCGCCAGTTCGAGGCGAAGTACCCGAACGTCAAGGTCGAGATCGACTTCAAGGGCTTCTCCGACTACATCAAGGTGATCCCGCTGCAGATGGCCAGCGATGACGCCCCGGATGTGGCCGAGGGCAACCAGGGCTGGCAGATCGACGGCGCGCTCGTCAAGTCGAAGCTGATCCTGCCGCTCACCGACCAGCTCGAGATGATGGGCTGGAAGGACTGGTACACGCCGGACACGTTCCAGCAGTTCCAGTGGGCCGATGACGGCTCCAAGTTCGGCGAGGGCACCGTCTACGGCGTCGGCCAGTTCGGCCAGTCGACGGGCGTCTTCTACAACAAGGCGAAGCTCGCCGAGGCCGGCATCGATCCCGCCTCGCTCGCCACGTGGGACGACTTCCAGGCCGCGGTGCTGAAGCTCCGCGAGTCGATGCCGGCCGACGAGCCGGTCGTCACGATCGGCAACCTCGACGGGTACGCGATCGTGCACGCCTGGGGCATGTTCCAGGGTGCCAACTCGACGAACCCGCAGTCGATCCGCGACTGGGTCTTCCAGGCGGACGGTGCGACCTTCGACAACGCCGAGAACATCGCGGCGCTGAAGCAGCTCCAGGACTGGGTCAACGCCGGCGTGTTCGGCACGGACTTCAACGCCGTCAACGAGAACGACGCGGCGGCGGCCTTCGCCAAGGGCCAGGGTGCCTTCCTGATGGGCGGCAACTGGCAGGCCGGTGTCGTCAAGGAGGGCCTCGGCGCGGACGCGGGCTTCATGAACGGCCCGCCCGGCGTCAGCGGCAAGCACATCGCGATCGGCTCGACGTCGCTGCCGTGGCACATCTCGTCGAAGTCGAAGTACCCGGACGTCGCCGCGGCGTTCATCAACCACCTGATCAACGGCGAGGGCTCCGCCCAGCTGATGTACGACCAGGTGCAGATCCCGGCCGTGCAGTCGGCACCGCAGCCCGAGGGCGATGAGTACCTCGGTCAGGTCGCCACCGGCTGGCAGCAGCTGGTCAAGGACGGCGGTCTGACGCTGTTCCTCGACTGGTCGTCGCCGAGCATGTACGACACGATGGGCGCCGAGTTCCAGAAGCTCGCCGCCGGCAAGGCCACGCCCGAGGAGGTCGCCAAGACCATCCAGGCGGACTGGCAGAAGTTCCACGACACCCTCAAGTAGGGCGTGGCTTCGAACGCCACCAACGACCGACGCCGCCCCGGGATCCGTTCCCGGGGCGGCCGTCGCCGTCGCGCGCCGGGCGAGCCGCGCTACGTGGCGTTCCTGTTCCTGCTGCCCGCCCTCGCGTTCTATCTGCTGTTCACGTTCCTGCCGCTCCTCCACACGGTGTGGCTGTCGTTCTTCGAGTGGGACGGCATCACGCTCGGCCATTGGATCGGACTCGCCAACTACCGCGAGCTCCTGTCCGATGAGGAGATCCGCGGCTCGTTCGTCCACTCGATCAAGCTGATCCTCTACTACTCGGGGGTCGCGGTCCTGATCGCGCTCCTGCTGATCCTCGTGCTGCAGCGCGCCAAGCCGCGCGGCCTGACGGCCTTCCGCACGATGATCTTCCTGCCGCAGACCGTCGCCGTCGTCGTGGTCGCGCAGGCCTTCGTCTGGATCTACGCGCCGGACGGCCCGCTCAACCAGCTGCTCGAGCCGTTCGGGCTCGACCGCCAGTGGCTCGGCGACTTCGGCACGGCCCTGCCGGCGCTCGGCTTCGTCGGCTCGTGGATCACGTTCGGGCTCGCCTTCGTGCTCTTCCTCGCGGGCATGCAGCGCATCCCGCAGTCGCTGTACGACGCCGCCCGCGTCGACGGCGCCAACGTCTGGCAGGAGATGCGCGTGGTGACGCTGCCCCAGCTGCGCAACGAGCTCGCGGTCGTGCTCACGCTGACCACGATCACGGCGCTGCGGTCCTTCGACCTGATCTACAACACGACCAAGGGCGGCCCCGGCGGCGAGACGCGCGTGCCGAGCGTCCTGATCGTGCTCAACGCCTTCTCGTACGGCCGCGTCGGCATGGCGTGCGCCGTGGCCGTGGTGCTGACGCTGATCATCTTCGCGGTGGCGCTGCTGATCACCCGCATCGGCGATCGCGGGGAGCACGCATGATCACCCGCCGCGACCAGTGGACCGCGTACGTGGTGCTCGGCCTCTTCTCGATCCTCGCGCTCTATCCCGTGCTCGGCATCCTCGGCCTCGCGATGCACACCAAGGACGATCAGATCACGGGCTTCGCGCTGCCGACGACGTTCTCGCTCGAGACGTTCCAGAAGGCGTGGGAGGACGGCAACTTCGCCACCGGCCTGTGGTCGAGCCTCATCGTCGCCGTCGCCGTGACCGTCGTGTCCGTCGTCCTCTCGATCGGCACCGGCTACGCCTTCGGGACGATGCGCTTCCCCGGCGACTCGATCATCTTCGGCGTCATCCTGCTGGGCCTGATCTTCCCGTACGAGGCCACGGTCATCCCGCTCTACTACGACCTGCAGTCCTTCGACCTGACGAACACCTACTGGGCGCTGATCCTCCCGCAGATCGGCCTGTCCGTGCCGTTCGGGACCTTCTGGATGCGCGCGTTCTTCCGCTCGACGCCCAAGAGCCTGATCGAGGCGGCACGCGTCGACGGCGCCGGCAGCTTCACGATCCTGGTGCGGGTGCTGCTGCCCCAGGCGAAGCCGGCGCTGCTCACGCTGAGCGCGCTGATCTTCATGTACACGTGGAACGAGTTCCTGCTCGCGCTCGTGATGATCCAGGATCCGGACAAGCAGACGGCGCCGCTGGGCCTCAGCTTCTTCGCGACGGCGACCCGCGCCGGCGACCCGACGGCGGTCGCCGCGGCGGCCGTGATCGTGGCCCTGCCCGTCATCATCGTGTACGTGCTGCTCCAGCGGCACTTCATCCGCGGCATCACCGCCGGGGCAGTCAAGGAGTAGCGCATGGCGCGGATCAAGATGGCGTACCTCGGCGGCGGTTCGACCCGCGCCGTCGGCACGATGGCGTCGTTCATCCATCAGGGGGCCGACTTCGACGGCTCGGAGATCGTGCTGATCGATCTGCCCGGGTCGCGGCTCGACCTCGTCAAGACGCTCGCCGACAAGATGATCGCGGCGCGCGGCCTCGACATGACGGTGACCACGACGACCGACCGGCGTGCCGGTCTGACAGATGTCGATGCCGTCCTGTCGAGCTTCCGGCCCGGCGGCTTCCAGGCCCGCGTCCTCGACGAGCAGATCCCGCTGAAGCACGGCGTGATCGGCCAGGAGACGCAGGGTCCCGGCGGCTTCTTCATGTGCCTGCGCGCCGTCAACGTGATGATGGGCGTCGCCGAGGATCTCGCTGCTGTGGCGCCCAGGGCGCGGGTCTTCAACTACACGAACCCCGTCAACCTCGTCGCCCAGGCCTGGACGACGCACTGCGACATCCCGCTGGTCGCGCTCTGCGAGGGGCCGATCGTCTATCCGCGCGAGCTGATGCGCGACCTCGGCTACGTCTACGACGACGTCGACGCGAAGATGGTCGGCCTCAACCACGCCTCCTGGGCCTTTGAGCAGACGTATCGGGGCGAGGACGCGATGCCGATCCTGCGCGAGGAGTGGGAGCGGCGGAAGGACGATCCGACGCAGGAGCCCGATCTGCTGCGCCGCCTGCGCATCGCCACGACCTTCAACGCCATCCCGTCGCACTACTTCCAGTACTACTACTGCGAGGACGAGGTGGTGGCGGAGCTGAAGGCGAAGCCGACGACCCGTGCGCAGGACATCCTCTCGTGGGCGCCGGGCTACTGGGAGCACTACGAGGAGCAGGCCCAGACGGACGACCCGCAGCTCGATCCGGCTCGCTCGCGCGGCGGCATCCACGAGCTCGAGCTCGCGATCGACGTGATGGACGCCGTGTTCAACGACAAGGACGAGATCCACCCGGTCAACGTGCCCAACGTCGGCGGGATGCTGCCCGGCTTCGCCGAGGACCTCGTGGTCGAGATCTACGGGCGCTGCAGCGCCGACTGGATCGAGCCGCTGCCGGCCCCGCCGCTGCCGCACGACGTGCGCGGTCTCGTGCTGGCCCTCGGCGAGTACCAGGCCGCTGCCGGCCAGGTCGCGTGGGAGGGCGATTGGAGGGCGGGCATCCGCGCGCTCGCCGCGAATCCCCTGGTGCGCACGATCGACCAGGCCGAGGTCATCTACACCGAGCTCGCCGCCGCGCACCGGGAGCACCTGCCCGAGCGCCTGGTCCCGCCGTCGGTGCGATGAGCGGCGGGTACGTCCTCGGCTGCGACGGCGGCAACACCAAGACGATCGCGCTCGTGGCGCGCCCGGACGGCACGATCGCGGGCTGGGGACGCGCCGGCTCGAGCGACGTCCACGACAACGCCGTGGCGCTCGACGAGCTGCGCAGCGCCGTGACGGACGCGTGCGCGATGGCCGGCTGTGCGCCCGCCGACGTGGAGCAGGCGGTCTTCGGCCTGGCGGGCGCCGACTGGCCAGAGGATTTCGCGCTGCTGGACGCGTCGATGCGCGCGGTGATCGGCGGCGGCGTGACCATCCTCAACGATGCCGTCAGCGCGATCCGCTGCGGCACGCCCGACGGCGTCGGCATCGTCGTGTCGTGCGGGACGGGCGGCACCGCGGCGGGCATGGGGGCCGACGGGACGATCTACCACCGCGGCTTCTGGCCCGAGCCCTCCGGAGCGCGGGAGATCGGCCGTCTCGGCCTCAGCGCCGTCCAGCGCGCGCACCTCGGGATCGGCCTGCCGACGACGCTCGGCGAGCGTGCGCTCGCGCGCTACGGCGCGGCGGATCCGGATGCGCTCCTGCATGCGCTCACCCGCCGCGATCGCGATGGCTCGACCGACAGCCGCTGGTTCTGCCCCGATGTGCTGGACGAGGCGGAGGAGGGCGATCCCGTGGCGATGGCGATCGTGCGGCGGGAGGGGAAGGTGCTCGGGGAGCAGGCGGCCGTCTGCGTCCGGGAGCTGGGCTTCGCGGGGTCGTTCCCGCTCGTCCTCGTCGGCGGCGTCTTCCGGCATCCGAGTGCGCTGCTGCGCGATGCCGTGCAGGCGGAGGTCCCGAACGGCGTGCCGGTCGCCGCCGCCGTCGAGCCCGCGGTCGGTGCGCTGCTGCGCGCCTTCGATGCCCATGGCGTCGACGCGGACGCGGCCGTGCGCGCGTCGCTGCCCGCGGCCGACGTGTTCGCGACGAGCTAGACGAGCGCCGCGCCCGACGCCGGATCGAACAGGTGGATCCGGTCGGGATCGATCGCCAGCGACAGGGTCGCGCCCTGCGTCACGCCGGAGTGCGCATCGAGCCGCGCGGTGAACTGCGCGCGGTCGTCGCCGGCCAGCAGCGTGCCGTCGTGGTCGGCCTCCGCCTCCGCAGCGGCGAGCGCCGCCTCGGCCGTGATGCGCGGGCTGTCGACGGGCATGATCGCGTGCGCCTCGGCACCGAGATCCTCGAAGACGGCCACGGTGCCCGTCAGCGTGGGGCGGGCGTCGCCGGCGGCGGCGATCGTGACGTCGGTGGGGCGGATGCCGAGGATCACGCGCTGCGTGCCGCTGGGGATCCGACCGCTGCGGACGGGGAGGCGCAGGCCCGCGCTGACGACATGATCGCCGTCGACCG